>JADLEX010000114.1 GCA_020845895.1 Deltaproteobacteria bacterium
CGCGCGGGTAGTCGGGATTGGCCTTGAGATCGTAAACGTGGATGTTGTCGTTAAAGGCGCGTCGATTCGTTCCCGACGAAAAGGAAGTCCGTGCGCGTCGCTTACGCAGCGCCGGTTCGTTGCACAGATAGGCGGCCTCGTCGTCGATGGTGTAGCCCCAGACGTCGATGTCGCCCGGATCGTGATCGATGCCCGTGTCGATTGCGACGATCTCTCCCGAGTCCGCGTTCACGGCGATCTCGGCGTAGGTGCGTCCGCCGGCGACCACACCGGAAAATGCCCACACCGGCACGATTCCGTCGCGATACCGGTACTGGAGTTCGACCTTTTCATATTGGAGCGAACTCGGATCGGCGTCGAATTCGGTCTCGATGCTCACCGCGGCCTGTTCCTCGGAGACGGTCGCGGCGGCGTCCGGGCTCAGTCCGCCGACGAATTCTCCCTGCACGGCGATGAGTCGATCGGACTTGTCGAAGACCGCGAGCATGGACCGCGTGACGAACGGCAGGCCGTCGATCATCTGCGGAAACTTGACGATGGTGAACTCGGCGCAACGAGGTTCGTAAAACTCGTCGTCGATCAGCGCGGGCAACGGTTCCATGCCGTCGCGGTCGCACGAATAGACGATCTGGGCCGGGCCGAACGCGGACTTGAGCATGTCAGCGTCGATCCGTTCGCCCCCCCCCCCGGCGCTCAAAAGATCGCCGTTGCGGGTCACGAACGCGAAGAACGCCGTGGAGTAATCGCCGCCGGATTCGATCGGCGAAAATCCCGACACACTGAACGGACGGTCGAACAGTCTTCCGTCGTTGACCGCCGCGCCGGGGTTGTCGTGCAGTAACCGGTCGCGGGCAGCATCGCCCGATTGCGCGCCGTAAGCCGGGCCGACGGCCAGAACGGCCAATGTGAGGGTCATCAACAACCATCGCGCTCTCCAGGGAAACCTTCCACGCATCACATTTTCCTCCATGGTTAAACCGGTCGTCGCGCGGACCACGAGCCGCGCAACCGCACCGGGAATTTCCCTTCTAAGCATTGAACTGATTGAATTTTCGAGAGATTTTTGATCGCGCTCGAAATGTCATTGCCGAGCGAGGGTGATTGCGGATAGCCGGTCGTTGAAAAATGGCGAAACCGCTCAAGGCGACCTGTCATTTCGTGCGAGGCCGTCAGTCCGAGTTGAGAAATCCCTTTATATTTCGATCGTTTAAGGGATTCCTCCGCTCCGCTTCGCTTCGGTCGGAATGACAGAATTCCTTGCGACGAGAGTTTTTCAATGCGTCGGCAGAATGCCCGTGGAAATAGCTCGGATCTGAAGAAAATGCCTTTGCTTCGACTCACGGCGTCTTCCCGTCCCGTCTTTTCCGATCTGAACGCGAATCTCCCTGACGCTTCTTTTCACGATACGCCTATGAAAATGGAAACGCAAGGAAAATCATCGCCAAATTTCCGTGGTAGAAATAATTCTAGATCTCCGCCCCCGGCATTCAACAACAGATTTTAGAAAAACGTTGGGACGTACGAGAGGTCGGGCAAAGGCGATGCTGTCGAGGTCCCATACGTGCTGCCCCGGAAGGGACTCTTGTGGGCGATGCCGAATGGAAAAAAGGCAAAAAAGGGCCCCCACGTGTGCCATGTCCCGTGGGGGCCGAATAGAAGGAGAAGACCGTTTGGGCTTGGGAATGACCGCCCGACCTTCGGTCTGTAGGCCGGGCGGCGTGGGGCCTTTAGAAGACGACCTTGGCCTGGAGCTCGGCGAGCGAATCGGTGTTCGAGTCGCTGTCCGAACCGGTCAGGAACTGCACCGCGAGGTGCAGGCCGTCGATGTAGTCGGTGCCGACGTAGCCGCCGAACTGCGTGTAGGTGGTGGGCTCGAACTCGGGATCGAGGCCCGCCGTGCCGAGCCAATCGAGGCCCGACACGCCCGCGTACTTGCCGCCGACCTGAACGCGCTTCTTGTCGAACATCAGCGCGAGCTCGCCGTGCGTGGCGGAGATCGCCGTGGCCTCGCCGGCCGCGTCCACGTATTCGAGTTCGTCGAACTCGCCGGTGGTGGCGTACTCGCCGGCCACGCCGATCGCGACCATGTCGTTCACCGCGAAGACGCCGTTGGCGTACGCGCCGTAGGCCGGGACGTTGGCGTCGTAGAGGACCACGTCGTCGGTGGCGTCATTCGGCGTGTCCGCGATGTCCTGCGCCATCAGCAGGCCGCCCACGCCACGCAGCGTCTCCGTCGCGTCGGACAGGTAGTAGCCGCCGATTTCCAGCACCTGGTCGTCGAGGTTCGCGAGCGGATACACCGCCAGCGCCGCGGCAACGTCGCCGATCGTGTCGTCGCCCGGGTCGGCCGCGCCGTTGTCATCCTGCACGGTGTCGAAATTGCCGTTGAACACGTGGGCCGACACGGTGGCGAACTTGTGCGTGTACCCGACGCCCAGACCGCTCGCCCGCGTCCAGAACAGATCCTGCACCCGCGTGTAGCCGGGGCCCCAGGAGGTAAAGTCGCCGACCGGCGGATAGTACTTGCCCATCTTGGCCCAGATCTCGCCGCCGTCGCCCTTGTTGAAGGCGTATTTCGTGATCAGGTAGAACTCGTCGATCGTCAGGCTCTCGGTGCGGCCCGTGTGGTCGCCGTTCGACCAATCGACGTAGTAGAAGACCGCGTCGGCCGTGACGTAATCGTTGATGTCCACGTGCGGGGCCACCGCGGCCTCGAAGACCTTGATGTCGGACGACGAGATGGCTTCGGCGACCGACTCGTCCACGTCCGGCGTCCACGTATAGAACTGCACGCGCGTGTCCAGGTAGCCGGTGAACGAAATCCTCTCCGCCCACGACTCCTCGTCCGCGGCCATGGCCGTCGCGGCGAACGCCGCCATGCACATCACGATCGCAATGGTCACTCGGACTCGCATTCGATACCCCCACGTTGGAATGGAATACACCGGGAACAACATTACCCGATCGCCTCGCTTCCCGTCTCGCCGGTCCGAATGCGGATGCACTCCGGCAGGTCGAGGATGAAGATCTTTCCGTCGCCGATCTTGCCGGAGCGCGCCCCGGCAACGATCGCGTCCACCGTCGGCTTGACGAAATCGTCGTTGACCGCGATCTCGAGCCGCACCTTTTTGAGCAGGTTCACTTCGATGTCCACGCCGCGGTACATCTCGTGGAACCCTTTTTGCTGACCGCAGCCCAGGGCGTTGGTCACGGACATCTTGTAGACTTCCTTCTCGTAGAGCCGCTGCTTCACGTCGGAGAGCTTCTCCGGCTGGATATACGCAATGATGAGTTTCATCGGATCGCCCCCTTTATTCGACCGTGAAGACCTGGAAGCCGCTGTACGACTCCATGCCGTGTTCGCTGATGTCCAGACCGCGCTGTTCCTCGTGATGGTGCGCGCGGATGCCGATCGTCACCTTCATCGCGTAAGTGACCGCGAAGACGCACGCGAACACGAACAGACAGCAGGCGGCGCTTCCGATGAGCTGAACGCCGAGTTGCGAGAACCCGCCGCCCATGAACAGTCCGTCGTTGGGAAGGCCAAGGGCCTTCTGGCCCCACAGGCCGACGGCGATGGTGCCGAAGATGCCGTTGGTGCCGTGCACTGAGATCGCGCCGACTGCGTCATCGACCTTGATTTTGTCGATGAATGCGACCGAGAGGCACACGAGCACGCCGGCGATGAGTCCGATGATGATCGACGCATTCGGCGAAACGAACGCACACGGGGCCGTGATCGCGACCAGACCGGCGAGCGAGCCGTTGAGCGTGAAGCTCAGATCGGGCTTGCCGAATCGCGCCCAGGCGTATCCCATGGCCGACATCGCGCCGGCCGAGGCCGCGAGCGTGGTGTTGAGGGTGATGAGGCCGATCAGTTTGCCGTCACCGACCGCAAGGGCGCTGCCGGCGTTGAATCCGAACCAACCGAGCCACAGGATGAAGGTGCCCAAGCCCGCGAGGGGAAGGTTGTGGCCGGGGAATGCCTTGGGCGTGCCGTCGGGCTTGAATTTGCCCACGCGGGGACCGAGCAGCCACGCCACCGCGAGTGCCGCCATACCGCCGACGGAATGCACGACGGTCGAGCCCGCGAAGTCCATGAAACCCATTTTCGCGAGCCAGCCGCCGCCCCAGATCCAGTGGCCGACGATCGGGTAGAGGAACCCGGAAATGACGAGGATGTAGACGAGGTACGCCCGGAACTGCAAACGCTCGGCGATGGCGCCCGCCAGAATCGTCGCGCCCGCGCCGGCGAACACCACTTGGAAGATCCAGTAGATGTGAACCGGCAGCTTGCTCGGGTTGAACGTCGAGGGATCGCCCGACAGGAAGAACCCCGACAGGCCGATGAACCCGTTACCCGTGCCGAACATGAACGCATAACCGAACGCGTAAAAGACGAGGGCCGTCAGACAGAAGTCCACGTAACCCTTCATCATGACGTTCACGCCGTTCTTGGCGCGCGTCATTCCGGACTCCAGACACGCGAACCCGGCCTGCATGAAAAACACCAGAGCTGCGGCGAGGAGGACCCAAAGGGCGTCCACTCCCGCTGCGACCGCCTCAGCCGTGAGCGTCGATTCCATGGCGGATTGTCTCCCTCCATCGTACGAGTGAATGTCAACGGAAATTCGGCGATGGCCGAACGTCCAATTCCCGAATCGATGGCGGCGCAATACTCAAACGCCGTGCCAAGTTGGGAAACCGAACCCAAGTGGCCGTTTTCTCGAGGGAAGGGAATTCACCGCTGGTCAGAAAACGACGAATGTGCGACAAAAATGGAAAATCAGTGGCCGATAATGGAACAATCGAGCGGCTTTCCGGGGGAGATCTACGTATTTGTCGACAAATCAGCCGATGGAGCGAAATAATTTTGAAGAAACTTCGGTTCAGGTCGTGTAGAGCAGGACGACGACCGCGACGAACCAGAGAAGGATGTTGATGAGGAGCGGCTTGTCTGAAACGAGCACTTTGCTTGGGCTGCCGCCTTCTTCCCGCTGATGGACGAGGTAGAGATAGCGGAAGATGCCGTAAATGACGAAGGGGATGGTCAATGGTAGGCGCGTCGTGCCGAGCTTTTCGATCGTCGCCGCGTCCATCGTGTAGAGCGAATACGCAACCACGGTGCTCGCCGTGACGACTGCGATCATCTGGTCGAGGTAATACGGCGAATACTCTTCGAGAATCCGTCGGTGCTCACCCGCCTCGCCCGAGAGCAGCACCAGTTCATGCCGCCGTTTGCCGAATCCGAGGAACAGCGCGAGCAGCGTGGTGCACACGATGATCCACATGCCGATCGGCACGTTGATGATCGCCGTGCCCGCCAGCACCCGCAGCACGAATCCCGCCGCGATGCAGCCCACGTCCAGAATCACCACATGCTTGAGCTTGAGCGTGTACGCGATCTGGAGGGCGAGGTAGAGCACGGCAATCAGGAAGAAGTCGAACCCCACCTTGGTCGTGACGATGTTGAGCGCGAGCGAGCCGACGAGCGCCGCGATCGCGACGAACCCCATGGCGCGGCGCGCGTCGGGGATCGACAGCTCGCCCGAGGCGATGGGGCGGAACTTCTTGTTGGGATGCAGGCGGTCTTTTTCGTAGTCCTTGATGTCGTTGAACAGATAGACCGCGCCCGACAGCAGGCAAAAAACGACGAAGCCGCCGCAGACCGCGATGACGTCGGTGAGGTCGGTGAGATGACCCGCAAAAACGAGCGCCGGGAAGACCATGAAGTTCTTGATCCACTGCTTCGGGCGCATCGCTTTCAGGACGGCCATCACGTTCATTTTCGCGCCCGCTTTTGTTGCTCCATGGTCGGCGGGATGCTACTGTGCGGCCTTGCAGGGGTCAAGGCGAATGGGCGAACGCGCGGGGGAAAACGCGGGCGGACGACTGCCCGATGGGCACGAGATGAGTGAAACTTCGCATCCCAAAAAAGGTGCGCCGATCCTGCGCCGGGCGGCGCTGTTCGCGGTGATCTTCGGCCTTGCCTGGGCAGCACTCACCTGTGCGTCCGGCGGCTCGATCGATTCCACCGAACTCGATCGCGTGTTGCGCGACGCGGCGACCGACTCCGCCGCCCCCGCGCCCACACCGGTGCCGGCCTCACCCTTGGGAATCCGCACGCGGCTGCCGGCCGCGGGCGAACCGCCGACCGCTGTATTCTCGGAAGACGAAGAGGCGTTTCTGGATGAACTTCCGGCAGACGGCGAAGAAGGCTCCGCCGAGGCCGACGCGTCCCCCACGCCGGCGGATCCCTCAGCGGGCTGATTCCTCGATCTTCGCAATGGCTTCGATCGCCGCCCGGCGCACGTCGGGGTGTGGATCTTTCGTCCGCGCGCGCAGCGCGTCGAGTGCGGATGTTGCGGTCAGGCCGATCGACCCCAGCGACCTCGCCGCGCGTTCGCGCACGTTGGGATCGGAGTCGTCCAGCGCGCGGACGAGCGAGGGTGTCGCCGCGCCCGCGTTTTCGCCGATACGTCCGAGGGCGGTCGCGCAATCGGCGCGCACGTTCCAGCGGTGATCCGACAGGGCTTTCGCGATCTCTTCCACGGCGGGACTCTCCGCATCGGGGGCGAGGTTCTCGATCCCAAGTCCCGCGGCTTTGCGCACGCGCACGTCGGAATCGCGCAGTCCCCAGATCACCGCGCGCACTTCGGGGCCGGTGCGCGGGCCGATCCGCGCCAGCGCGTATTGGGACGCCGTGCGCACCGAGGCCGACGGATCGTTCGTCGTCTTCACGATCGCGGCCGATGCCGGTCGCGCCGTAGGGCCCATGATGGCCAGCGCATCCGCCGCGCCGCGCCGCAGATTGTCGTTGCGATCCGCGAGCGCTTTTTCCAGATCGGGGATCGCGCCCTTGCCCACCGCCGCCAGCGCGCGAACCGTGCCCTCGTAATCGCGCGGGTCCTTGAGCTTCTGCACGAGCGCGGCGACCGAGGGCGTTCCAATGCGCGCGAGGGCGACCTGCGCCGCGCCTCGCACGTCTGCGTTCGGGTGATCCGCCGCCTTCGAAAGCGCGGGCACCGCGGCGGGACCGATGCGCACCAGCGCGTCGACCGACTCGTCGCGCAGCTCGATTTCGGTCAGAAGCGCGACCAGCGTGGGCGCGGCGGGAGCGGCTTCGCTGTCCATCGCGCCGAGCGCGCGCACGGCCGCGAGACGCACTCTGGGCTCACCACCCTTCGCGAGCGCGTCGAGCGTCGGCACCACGGTCTCGTGCCACGGACCGATCGCCGCCATCGCGTCGATTGCCGATACGCGCACCGCGACGGACTCTTCTTGGTTCGCCGCGACCTTCCCCAGTGCGGGCAGGGACGAACGCGCCGGGCCACCGGTCATGGCGAGGGCGCGGGCGGCGTCGGCCCGCACGGTGTCGCGGGGATCGGCGAGCGCCCGCGTCTGCGACGGCACGTCCGCCGTGAAGGGCAATTCCACCGGCGGCTCGGGAGTTGCCTCGGTATCGAACCAGGACTCATCTTCCTGAAAAAACTCTTTCTTCGCGCAACCGAACGCGCAAACGCACGCACCGACCAGCAATGCGATGGGAAAAGCCCACGCGCGCCGCACGCCCGCTCGCCGGAAGCGCGCCATCAGCCGTCCTTCTTGCGCAGCAGCGCGTCGAGCGGGTTTTCCTTTTTCTCGCTCTTGCCGGAAAGCTGCGTGGAAAGCTGCGCGAAGAGATCGTTCTTCGCGGGGTCCACTGCGGGCTTGGGGGAGGGCGGCGCGCCGTCGAGCGGGTTCGCCCGCGCGGGCGCCGTTCCGCCGAGCCGGGCCTTCACATCGTCGAACAATTTGGATTTTTCCGGATCGACGTAGCCGGACGAAAACCGCTGACCGATCTGCCCGACGTGCTCTTCCACTTTTTTCTTCCGCTCGGCGTGCGCGTCGCCGATGGTCGGCTCGTCGTCGGGATCGGGCGCGGTTTCGATCAGGTCCTCGTCCTCGACCGCGAATCGGTCCTCAAACGACGAAGGAATAATCGACAGCACGCCGTGGTCGGAGAGGCGATGCACGATCCACAGCGTGTATTCGACCGACCAGCCCGCGCGCTCGCCGATGTCCTCGGCCGTCGGCGGCCTGCCCTCGGCCTCGACCTCGGCCGCGATCTCGATTACCCGCCTACAGCGCTCACGATATTCCGCGCCCATGCGATTCCCCCGTCCTCGATGGGGATAGCCCCCGACGCGCCCGGCGTCAAGATTGCGGGCGATTCGGCCCGTGGTGGTTTCCCATCGGGCGCGCGAGCCGGTATCATCCGACGCACGACCGGACATCATCGCAGCGGATTCGATCCCGATGAAATTCCCGCTTCATCCCGAAACACCGGCGCGACGCGCCCTCCTGATCCTGTGCGCGGCGCAGTTCGCGCTCTTCGCGCCCGCGCACGTCTTTCTGTTCGCCGCGATGATGCCGGCCGATATTCTGGTCGCGGCGGCGTTGACGGGCGCGATGTATCTGCTTTGGCGGCGCGGCGGACCGGTCTCCACTGCGATCCTCGGCGCGGCGCTCCTGCCCGTGTGGACGCCGCCCGCGATCCTGTATTTCGACGCCTATCCCTGGGCGTGCGTCGCGACCATCGTTGCGATCGCGGCGGCGGTCGTGGTCCTGCGACTGAGGCCGTTCGTGCGGGTGCTCACGGCCGCGCTCGTCTTCGCGGCGGGGATGGCGACGTGCACGCTTTGGACGATGCTTCCGCCCGGCGAGGGCGACCTTACGCGGATGCTCGATTCGCTCGGCGACGCCGGACGGCTCGTCTTCGAGGCGCGCACGCGGCCCGAGTACGACCACATCCGCCACGTGCGTCTCGACCCCACGCGACCGCGGCTCTTCGTCTCGCGCGGGTTCGACTGGGAATCGAAGCGCGACGGCGTCTTCGCGCTCGATCCCGCGACGGGAGCAATCACGCCGATCGGCGCGACGCCCGCGCAGGGGATGGCGATCGACGCCGAGCGCCGCCGCCTGATCGTCGGGCATTTTCGCATCGGCAAGCTCGTCGCCTACGACCTCGACACGCTCGCGCCCGTCGCCGACGCGCCGATCCGCCGTCCGATTCTCTTCATCCCCGATCGCGAGGGCCGCTCGTTCTTCATGCTCGGCGAGCGCCACCCCATGGTGACGCGCTGGGGCTTCGAGGGACTCTATCCCGTGGTGCCGTCGGCGAATCTCGGCCGGCTGCTCGCCGCGGACATGGCCGTCAGCGAGGAGCGGGGCGCCGCCTGGGCGGCATCGAACCTGATGAGCCCATTCAACCGCGTCGTCGAGATCGATCTCGACCGGCTTGCGATCCGCCGCGAGGCGTCGCTCGGTTTCGCGCCGACGCGCTCGATCGTCGTCGATGAGCGGCGCGGCGTGCTCTACCTCGCGCACCCGCTGCCCGGTTCGATCGAAGTGCTGGATCTCGCGGATCTGCGCCCGGTGCGTTCGCTGCCCGCGCCGACGGGGGTGTATCCGCTCGTTCACGATTCCGCGTCCGATTCTCTCTTCGTCGCGAGCTATTCCACGGGGCGGCTGATGCGTGTCGATGCTGAAACCGGCGCGGTGACGTGGAGTGCGTTCGTCGGGCGTCGTGCGCGCGGGCTGACGCTCGATGCCGCGCAACGAAAACTCTACGGCACCAGCGCGCTCGGCGTATACGAGATCGATGTCGAAAAAATCGCACGCACGATGCCGTGATGCGCGGCGCGCCTATTCCGCCGGTGCGATCACAATCGTGTGCTCCGCCTCGGCGGGGTTCGTCCAGATCGACATCACGCCGGTCGTTTCGTCGAGATCCCACGACCACGTGTCGCCCCCGTCGCTGACGTCGAGGGTCCAGCCGTCCGGATAATTGCGTTCCTCGGACAGGTAGATCTCGGTCGGCCCGGTCGTGCCCTCGCGGTTCCGAAATACGAGCGTGAAGACGCCCGTCGTGTCGTCGTATCCGTAGGAAATCGGCGTGCCGGCCACGGCGCGAGGATAGATCGACGCGATGCGCGCGTGGTGCGCCTCGTCGCCTGACAGGAAGAACCCGCAGTCCCAAAACGTCCATCCGCTCGTCGTGCGCTCGAGCATACGCAACGCGGTGTTTTCCCAGAGGGCGCGATTGGCGTCGTCCGTCCAGCGCAGCATCGACCATTCGCCCGCGAGCACGGGCACGCGGTGCGCGGCGGCCTCGTTCGTGCGCAGGGTCTCCCAACGCGGCAGCGCGTGATCGACCTCGGGCACGTACCCACCGGTCACGTCGATGAGCAACGGATACAGGTGCGGGAAATACGCGAGACGCGCCTCGCCCGCGCGCGGATCGGCCAGCTCCGCGATGTACGACGGCCCGGCCTGATTGGCGATGAAGGCGTTGGGTTCGTAAAAGATCCAACCTTCGGGATCGGCCTCTCGGATGGCGTCGATCACGCGTTGTAGAAACGGCGTGTAGACCGTTTCGTCGAACTGCCGATAACGCAGTAGTCCGCTGCCCTGCCACGGCTCGTTCATGATGTCGTAGCCCAAAACAGCGGGATGGTCCTTGAATCGATCGGCGACATGCGCCCACATCGCGCCGTAGGCGTCCTGCAGTTCCGGGTGCGCGTCGTAATCCCAGAAGTTGTCCCACGCGCGCATGATGTCGGGGGAGAGGTAGTTGAACGCCCAGTTGCCCAGCATCGTCGCGAAGTCGACGAACGGCATGCCATCGGTCATGGTGGCCCACTCGGGCGCGCCGTCCGAGTCCTCATTGCGATTGGGATCGCTCGCGAAGGGCCCCCAAACGTCCTGGTGCATGTCGAGCACGACATACATCCCCGCGTCGGCGAGCGTGTCGAGCCAGTCCTCCACTGCGTCGAGGTAGGCGTCGTTGTAAACGCCCTGCTGTTCCTCGATGCGCGCCCAGAAGATCAGGTAGCGCATGAAGTTGAAGCCATAGACCGCGCCGAAATCGAGCGCTTCCTGCTCGGTGCGGTTCGGCAGACCGGATTCGCCCTTGGCGTTTCCGTCGAAGTTGCAGCCGTGCAGGATCAGCGCGCGGCCCTGTTCGTCGCGGATGTATTTCCAGTCTTCGTTGTCGGTGTCGTCATCTGTCGCATCGTCGTCCGGCAGGGGCGGCCACGTGTCGTCGTCCGCGTCGTCGTCCGACACATCGTCGTCGCCCGCGTCATCATCCTCCATATCGTCATCGACATTCGAATCATTGTCGCCGTCCGATCCGTCGGCGCAAGCGACTCCAATCAGACACAACAGCGCTAGAACGAAAACCATGCCGTATCGCCCGTAAATCCGACCACGCATCGATCCGACCTCCGTCACGGTGCGTCGATGATATCCGCGCGGCGGGGCGGAAGGAATGCGTCTCCTACGCAATCGCCCACGCGGCCTGAAATCCGTCCTCGATGGCGTCGATGGCGCGGCGCGGGGCCTTGGCATCGCCGATCGCCTGAACCGGCAAGCCGGCGTCGGTGAACTGCTCGACCAGCGCGTTATCCGCCACGTGGCCCACGGCGATCACGACGTTTTTGCACGGGATCAATTCTTCGATACTTTCGGGCGACTGCACGCGCACGCCCTCGGCCTCGATCGCCAGCACCTTGGTCTTCTTACGCACATCGACGCGCAGGCGCTTGAGGTCCTGCATCATCGTCCAGCGCGTGGACTTGCCGATGTCCTCGCCCACTTTGCCCAGCATCTCGACGATCGACACGGTGCGCACGGGGCGATTCAGCAAGTCCTTCACGCGCTCGGCGCTCTCGGCCTTCGACTCGATCAGGAACGCGGCGATCTCGGGGGAGGGCATGCCCTCGTGCGCGAGGAATAGGGCCGTCTCGCAGCCCACCGCGCCGCCGCCCACGATGACCGTGTCGCCGTAACAACGCACTCGCCCGAGCAGCACGTCGCGCGCGAGAAAGACGTTCGCCAACTTCGCGTCGCGGGCAAACGCGGGAACCACCGGGCGCGTGCCGGTCGCGACGAGCACGAGGTCGGGCGCGAGCGAGCGGACGAGGCCGACGTCGGCCTCCTCGCCGAGGCGGACGTCGACGCCGAGATCCGTGAGCGCGTGCCGGTGGTAGTCCGCGAGTTCGAGAAACTCCGCGCGTCCCGGAGGCGCGGCGCACAGGTGCAGCGCCCCGCCGAGCCGGTCGGATTTTTCGAAGAGCGTGACACGGTGACCGCGCTCGGCGGCCACGCGCGCGGCCTCGCACCCGGCGGGCCCGCCACCGACGACCACGACGCGCTTGGGTGTCGCGACGTGCGTCGCGGCGGAGAATCGCCCCTCGCGCCCGGCGCGATAGTTCGCCAGACAGTTCACGTCCTCGCCGGTGAAGACGTGGTCGAAGCAGCCCTGATTGCATCCGATGCATTTGCGGATGAGGTGGAATTTTCCCGCGCGCGCCTTGTTCGGAAACTCGGGATCGGCGATGGACGCGCGCGCCATGCCGACGAGGTCGGCGAGGTCCTGACGCAGGATGTCCTCGCCGATGCGCGGATCGTTGATGCGGTTGCACGCGACGACGGGCACGCCGACCTTTTGCCTGATGCCGTGCGCGAGGTGCACGAACGCGCCGCGCGGCACGCCCATGGTGAGCTGCGGCACGCGCGACTCGTGCCAGCCGCCGGTCACGTCGAAGGCGTCCACGCCCGCCTGCTCGAAGAGCACGCACGCCTCCGCGGATTCGACATTGGTGTGCCCGCCCGGCACGAGGTCCGCGCCCGCGACGCGCATGAAGATGGGGTAGTCGTCGCCGACCGCCACGCGGACGCGGCGGATCGTCTCGACGCCGAATCGCGCGCGGTTCTCGAACGAGCCGCCGTATTCGTCCTCGCGCTTGTTCGTCACGGGCGAAAGAAACTGCGGAATGAGATAACCCGCGCTGCCGATGATCTCGACGAGGTCGAAGCCCGCGGCCTTGATGCGCGCGGCGGCGTCGGCGAACCGCTGCTGGAACACGGGGATCTCGGCGAGTTCCAGCGCGCGCGGCGTTTCGGGGTTGAAGTCGGAGCCGAAAGCCGACGGCGCGACCGGCTGCATGCCCGTGAGCCAGGACATGGCATAGCGCCCTGCGTGATAGAGCTGGGCGCCGAGGATCACGGTGGGGTCGGTCTTCTTCATCTCCTCCACGAATCGCGCGAGCCCCGGGATGAAGCGGTCCTCGTGCGCGCCGATCATCAGCGGCATGCCGCCTTCGACGTCGATCGGGCACCCGCCGACAATGATGAGGCCGACGCCGCCCGCCACGCGCTCGCGGTAGAAGTCGATGAGCTGGTCGGTCACGACCTGCTGCGGCGTGTAATTGAGGTGCATCGCGGTCATCACGATGCGGTTCTTGAGCGTGACGTTTTTGATGCGAAGCGGCGAAAAAAGTCGGTCGCAGGTGGAGGGAAGGTGCGTCATGGCGTGATCCCCAGGGAAATGTGCATCGCGGACTTCCGAAACGGATGTCGGTGTCCTTATATCAGGTTGCGGCTCGCGTGGCACGGGGAATTTCGGGCCACACGGCGCGGCTTGACGTGCCCATGACGCCGGTAATACTCTTACCGGTAAGAATTGGAGGACGCCGTGCGGATCACATCGAAGGGGCAAGTCACGATCCCTCAGGAAATCCGGGAGAAGCTGGGGTTGCTGCCGCTGACCGAGGTGGATTTCATCATCGACGGGCAGGCGGCGAAGATCGTTCGGGCGAAGAAGCGAAAAAAGGCCGCGCGCGGGGAGTCGATCGTCGCACGTATCCGCGGAACCGCCGCCGAAGGGATGACGACCGACCAGATCATGGCGCTCACGCGCGGCGAATGAACCCCGTTCTCGTCGACAGCAATGTGATCCTGGACATCGCGACCGAAGACCCGCAATGGTCCTCTTGGTCGAGTGCGGCGTTGGCGCGCGTCGGCGAAAATTCTCGGCTCGTCGTCAACGCGGTCGTGTTCGCCGAGGTGTCGGTCGGTTACGCATCGATCGAGCTTCTGAACGACGTTCTTTCTCCCGACGTGTTCCGCCGCGAAGCCATTCCCTTCGAGGCCGCTTTTCTCGCGGGCAAGGTCTTCGAGACGTACCGCCGACGCGGGGGCGTAAGGACTTCACCGCTGCCGGACTTCTTCATCGGCGCCCATGCGGCGGTCGCCGGTTATCGTCTGCTCACGCGGGACGCCAGGCGGTACCGGACGTGCTTTCCGACCGTCGAACTGATCGTGCCCGCGAATCCATGAGCGCACGCCGGGGCTTGCCCTCGGCGCGCGAATCGGCCACTAGTGGAGTTCCACGCGAGGAGGAATGCCATGGTTGACGAACTCTCGATTTACGTGCCCGACCGCGCCGGCGAGCTCGCCCGCATCCTGCAACTGCTCAAGACCGCCGACGTCAACATCCTCGGCCTGACGATCGACGAGGTGCAGTCCGTCAGCATTGCGCGGTTCATCGTCGATGCTCCCGAGATTGCTCAAAACGCCCTGGAGGATAAAAACTACACTGTCAGCGTCTCCAAGGTTTTCACGGTGCGTCTCGCGCACGCCCCCGGCGCGCTGCACGGCATCGTCGCCACGCTCGCCAAGGCGAAGATCAACATTCGCTACATCTATGTGATGCAGCAGAAGAACAGCCTCGACCCCGTCATCGTTCTTCGCGTGCCGCCGCGACAAGAGAAGGACACCAAGGACGTGCTCGAAAAGAACAAGTTCGCGCACGTGCGTCTGAAGGACCTGATGGCGTAGAGCGATCTCAGGAGATAGCGCGTGAATTCCGGCAGCTGCCGACTCCGGCTCGCCCGTGTCGGCCTTTGGCTGACGGTCGCGCTGTGCGCCTGCGACGCCCCCCAAGCCGTCGCGCCCATTCCTCCGGGATACGAAACGGCGACCTACGAGGCGCGGGTCAATCGCGCGCACGAGATCGTGCGTGACGCCGTCGCGACGAAAAATCCCGGGTCGCTCGCGGATGCCGAAGCCCTGCTGCGTTCCGCGATCGCGATGAATCCCGATCAGGCCATGGCGTACGAATTCCTCGGAGCGTTTCACATGACGGCGGCGGAATTCGCAACGGACGCCGCCGAAAAACGGTCTCATGCCAAAGAGGCGCGGACGGCGTACGAAAACGCCGCGCGGATCGAACCGAATGCGGCGAAGCACCAGATCGCGCTGGGACGTTGCGCGGCGGCTCTCGACGACTACGCGCGGGCGCGACGCTTCTTCCTGCGGGCGCTCGATCTCGACGAAAACCAAATCACGCTGCTCGTGGATCTGGCGTGGTTTGACTACAAAGAGGATCGGCTCGCCGAAGCGGAGCCGCGGCTGCGTGAATATTTGCGTCGAGTGAAACCGGGCGACGATCCCATCAACGAAATCCGGGCGAAGGAATTTCTGGGCCGAATCCTGACGCGCACGCACCACGAGGGCGAGGCGCAAATCTGGCTGGAGGACTCCGCACGCCAGTACGATGCGTGGCTCGCGGAGCACGGAAATTTCAACTACTGGGGCTGCCCCTACCAGGCGCTCGGCAAGCTCTACTCGAAGACCGGCGACTACGACGCCGAGACCGAGATGATGGTGAAATCGGCCGAGCAGGAGGCTTTTCGAGTCGGGATGCAGCGCGACGCCGCGATTCGGCTTTATCGGATCGGCGATTACGAACGATCGCTCGCGTTTTTCGATCGCGCCGTCGATCTCGAGGGCCGAGCCGAGGACCGCCTCGCGAAAGCCCTCGTGCTGCTGGCGCTGCGCCGTTACGGCGAGGCGGAGGAGATCGTTCGAGAATTCGGTTCCGACCGGACGGTCGCATCGTGGCTCGGCCTTCCCGCTTGGCTCGGCAAGTCCGTGGTGGAAGGGCATCTTGCGCTCGTGCACAAGGATTTCGCCCTGTCGCGTGAGCGCTTCGTGTCGGCGACGCGGGAGATTTCGCCTGGCGCATGGTGGTTTGCGCGCAGCGCTCGCGACGAGTACTGGTCCACGATTCCGTTCCTGCACGAAATGGGACTGCTCGGGCTCGCGTGGACGGCGTCCAACGAAGCGCGGCACGACGAGGCGATCGCGGCGTACGACCGCATCCTCGCCGTTGTGCCCGGGCATCTGCTTGCAATGCTGGGCAAGGGCAATGCGCTCGCGGGATTGCAAAGGATGGACGAGGCCGAGGCCGTTTTTCGCAGCGTCCTCACGCACTATCCTGAGAACAAGTACGCGATCACGGAACTCGGGATCATTCGCTACAACAAGGGCGAACTCGACGCGGCACAACACGACTTCGAGCTGGCCGTCGAAAAAGACCCGACCGGATACACTTGCCCCTACGAGGGTCTTGGACTCGTGTATCTACGCCGTGGCGAAGACGAAAAGGCGAAGACGTTTCTGACGAAGGCCATCGAGATCGATCCCGACATCGAATACAAAAAGTACAACGCGCTCGCCCGCATCTACATGAAGGAAGGACGGTTCGACGAGGCGGCGCGTCTCCTGGAGAAGTCGATCAGCAACTATCCTCACGACGACGAATCCGCGCGGTTATCGCGTGAACTTGAGAGCCTTCGCGGGGCGCGGCTCTCCGTTCCGTGAGCGCGACATCGTGCGCTCGTTTCCTCGGCAACTCCCGACCGGTTAGTCGCTCGCGCAATTCGCGGGAGTTTGACTCACGTCAAATGCCCGGCGATACTCCCGTGCGATAACGCTCGCGACGGAACACGTCGTGTTGTTGATTTCGTCCTGCCGCGTCGATGCCCGTCGACGGCGTCAGGGCGCTTCGGGTTTCCAGGGTCCGATATCGTTCTACAGGTCCGACATCGCATCGCGATCGCGGGAGGCGACATGAAGAATTCGTCCGGCAAGAGTCTATCGAGGCGGTGTTTTCTCACGCACCTGGCCGCCGCCGGCGCAGGGACGACGCTCGTCGCGGGCAAAGCCGCCGCGGCCATGAACATGCTGCGCCCGGTGATCGTCGACAACCCGCTCTCCCAGTATCCGAACCGCGAATGGGAGAAGGTCTATCGCAACCTCTACAAATCCGATTCGTCGTTCACGTTTCTGTGCGCGCCGAACGATACGCATAACTGCCTTCTGCGCGCGTACGTGAAGAACGGCGTGGTGACGCGCATCGGGCCGACTTACGGGTTCCACAAGGCGACCGATCTGGACGGCAACGCGGCCAGCCGCAGGTGGGATCCGCGCTGTTGCCAGAAGGGCCTCGCGCTCGCCCGTCGTTTTTACGGCGACCGCCGCTGCCGCAAGCCCATGATCCGCAAGGGCTTCAAGCAGTGGGTCGATGACGGCTTCCCGCGCGATCCCAAGACCGGCGCCGCCGATCCCAAATACATGCAGCGCGGTCGCGACTCCTGGGTGGCCGGGACGTGGGACGAGGCGTTCGAGCTGTCCGCGAAAGCGATGATCAACATCGCGAAGACCTACACGGGCGACGAGGGCAAGAAGCGGCTGCTCGCGCAGGGCTACGACCCGGTGATGGTCGATGCGACGGGCGGCGTGGGCACGCAGGTGCTCAAGTTTCGCGGCGGCATGCCGTTGCTCGGCATGACGCGCGTTTTCGCGCAGTACCGCCTCGCCAACTCGATGGCGTTGCTCGACAACAAGCTGCGTGGCGTGTCGCCCGATCAGGCACAGGGAGCGCGCGGCTGGGACAACTATAGCTGGCACACCGACCTGCCGCCGGGACACCCGATGGTGACGGGCCAGCAGACGGTCGATTTCGACCTGTGCAACGCGGAGCACGCGGGGCTCGTGATCGTGTGGGGCATGAACTGGATCACGACCAAGATGCCCGACAGCCACTGGTTGACCGAAGCGCGCATGAAGGGCACGAAGGTCGTCGTCATCGCGTGCGAATACAGCGCGACGGCGAGCAAGGGCGACGAGGTGCTCGTGGTGCGGCCGGGAACGACGCCGGCGCTCGCGCTCGGCCTCGCGCAGGTCATCATCGCCGAAAAGCGCTACGACGCTGACTACATCAAAGCCAACACGGACCTGCCGCTGCTCGTGCGCATGGATACGGGCGTGAAGCTGCGCGCATCGGATGTGTTTCCCGATTATCAAAACGCCGAATTGTCGGATCGCAGCAAGGTTCTGGCCGCCGGCGAAAAAGCGCCACCGATGTTCGAGCAGGCCGGACCGACGATGACGAAGGCACTGCGTGACGCGTTCGGCGACTACGTGATCTGGGACCGGAAAAAGAAAGCCCCGGTCGCCGTGAATCACGACCAGGTCGGCGAGCACTTCGCGAAGTTGCGCATCGATGCGCAACTCGAAGGCGCTGTGAGCGTCAAGCTCGCGGACGGTAGCACGGTGACGTGCCGCACGGTCTTCGACGTCACGAAGGAAATGCTCGACGGCAGCTACACACCCGAGGACGTGGAAAAACTCACCTGGGCGCCCGCGAGCGCGATCCGCACGCTGGCTCGCCAGATCGCGGCGAACAAGGACAAGACGCTGTTTGCGATGGGCATGGGCCCGAACCAGTTCTTCAACAACGACCTGAAGGACCGCGACGTCTTCCTGCTGGCCTCCCTCACGCGAAACATCGGCAAGTTCGGCGGCAACGTCGGCAGCTACGCGGGCAACTACCGCACGAGCTTTTTCAACGGCATCGGCCAGTACATCGCCGAGGACCCGTTCAACGTGCAGCTCGATCCGGCCAAGCCGTCCACGGTGAAGCGCTACTTCAAGCCCGAGAGCGTCCACTACTTCAACCACGGCGACCAGATCCTGCGCATGGGCGACGCGGTGCTGACCGGCAAGTCGCACGTGCCCACACCGACCAAATCGTTCACGGTCAGCAACTCCAACTCGCTGATCGGCAACGTGAAAGGCCACTACGACTTCGTCATCAACACGCTCTCGCGCGTCGAGTTCGTCGGCGTGAGCGACTGGTGGTGGACGGCGAGCTGCGAATACGCCGACATCGTGTACGCGGTCGATAGCTGGGCCGAGTTCAAGTACCCCGACATGACCGCGAGCGTGACCAATCCGTTCCTCTACGTCTTCCCGGTCACGCCGCTCGAGCGCATCCACGACACGCGAAGCGACGTCGAGGTGGCCGCGGGCATCGCGAAGGCTGTCGGCAAGGAAACCGGCGACGATCGCTACGACGCCTACTGGAAGTTCATCGAAGACGGCCGCGTGCGACCGTATATCCAGCGCGTTCTGAACGCGTCGAACAGCACCCGCGGATACAAGATCGCGGATCTGGAAAGGAACGCGGAGGCGGGCATTCCGGGCATCATTCAGACGCGCACGTACCCCAAGGTCGGCGCGTGGGAGCAGGGTAACGAGAGCAAGCCGTACTACACCAAGTCGGGCCGTCTCGAGTTCTACCGCGACGAGCCCGAGTTCATGGACAGCGGCGAGAACCTGCTCGTGCATCGCGAGCCGATCGACTCCACGTTTTACGAGCCGAACGTGATCGTGGCGAAAGCGCACCCCTTGCTGCGCCCGAAGACGCCCGACAAGTACGGCGTCTCCCCGGACAAGCTCGATGCTGACACGCGTCAGGCGCGGCACGTCGTGCGCACGGTGGACGAGCTGATGTCCACGGAGCATCCGCTCTCGCACGAGGGTTACAAGTACATCTTCCATACGCCGAAATACCGGCACGGCGCGCACACCACGCCGATCGACACCGACATCGTGGCGATCTGGTTCGGGCCCTTCGGCGACATGTTCCGCGCCGACAAACGCATGCCCTTCATCAGTGAGGGCTATATCGATATTCATCCGCAGGATGCGAGGGATCTCGGCCTGGAGGACGGGGATTATGCGCACATCGACGCCGATCCGCACGACCGGCCCTTCCGCGGATGGGAAAAATACCCCGAGGGATACAAGGTCGCCCGTCTGCTCGCGCGTGTGCGTTACTATCCCGGCACGCCGCGCGGCGTCACGCGCATGTGGCACAACATGTACGGCGCGACCTTTGGCTCGGTGAAGGGCCAGGCTCAAAACGCGAACGGCCTCGCGAAGAGCCCCGAGACGGGCTACCAAGCCATGTTCCGGACCGGCAGCCACCAGAGCTGCACCCGCGGCTGGCTCAAGCCCACGATGATGACCGACACGCTCACGATCAAGCAGACCTTCGGGCAGGAGATGAAGCAGGGATTCGAGCCCGACGTGCACTGCCCGACCGGCGCGCCGCGCGAGTCGATGGTGCGTATCACGAAAGCCGAAGACGGCGGATTGAACGGCAAGGGTCTGTGGCGGCCGGCGCAGCTCGGCCTGCGTCCCGGTTACGAGAACGACGTGCTCAAGAAATTCCTGGCCGGCGCTTACGTGAAACGCGCCTAGCACCAACGGAGGCATCGACCATGGCGAAGCGAATGAATTGGCAGATCGGCCGGGAGATGGATTACCCCTACGACTCCACTCCGCCCAAGCGGCAGGTCGCCTACATCTTCGATACGAACAAGTGCATCGAGTGCCAGACCTGCACCGTGGCCTGCAAGACCTGCTGGACCAGCGGCAAAGGGCAGGAGCACATCTTCTACAACAACGTCGAGACGAAACCCTACGGCGGCTACCCGCTCGCGTGGGACCAGAAGCTGCTCGACATGCAGGGCCCCGGCGAGTGGCGGAAGGTCACTTACCTCGGCAACACCGTCTTCGAAAACCACAGCCCCCTCGATCCGCCGATCGGCCATCGCCCAGTGATCGAGGACTACGCCGCGCCGAATATCGGCGAGGACGACACCACCGGTCTGCTGGAGCGCGGCGGGTTCTTCGACGGCGTGCATCCGCACTGGATGTTCTACCTCGCGCGCATCTGCAACCACTGCGACAATCCCGCCTGCGCCGCGGCCTGCCCGCGCAAGGCGATCTACAAACGCGACGAGGACGGCATCGTGCTCGTCGATCAGGAGCGTTGCCGCGGCTACCAGGAGTGCGTGAAGGCGTGCCCGTACAAGAAAGTCTTTTACAACGTCATCGGCCGCGCGAGTGAAAAGTGCATCGGCTGCTTCCCGCGCGTCGAGGAGGGCAAGGTCGCGCTGTGCGTCGAGTCGTGCATCGGCAAGATCCGCCTGCACGGATTCCTGACCACGCAGGACGAGCCGCGCGAAGACAACCCCTTCGACTACATCGTCAAGATCCGCAAGCTCGCGCTGCCGCTCTACCCGCAGTTCGGCACCGGCCCGAACGTGTACTACATCCCGCCGATCCACGTGCCCGACGGATTTCTGGAGATGATGTTCGGACCGGGCGTGGAGGAGTCGAAGGAACTCTACCGCAACCTGAAAAACGATAAAAAACTGTTGGGCGCGCTCATGCTCTTCGGGTCGACCGAGTACATGATCGACCGGTTCGAGGTGCAGGGCGACGAGGTGGTCGGCTGGAACGACAAGGGCGAGGAAGTCACCCGCGTGCCGTTCACCGAGCCGACGGTTATCCGCGACCACCGCGACGAGCGCTTCGGCGCCTTCCGTCACAACACGAACTAAGGGGCAAACGATGTCGATGCGAACCATCATCGGCGGTTGTGTCGCGCTGATCGCGCTTGCGTTCGCCACCGCGTGCGCGTCGACCTCCGCGCCCGAGGCGGCGCTGGAAGACGCCGGCGCGCCGGTCGCCAAAGCCCCGTGGCCGCCCGCGGGCTCGTTCCCGTCCATCGCGCCGACGCAGGCGGACAAGCTCGTCGTCGTTCGTGCCAAGGCTGACCTGGCGACGGACAATCCCTACGCCGAGTATTGGAACAACGTCCCGGCGTATCGCGTCCCCGTCATCCCGCAGCTCATCACCGCGCCGCAACTCCTGCCCGAGCAGACGGCCGTTCAACAAATCGACGTGCAGGCCGTGACCGACGGCAAGACGATCGCATGGCGGCTCACCTGGGCCGACGCCACCGCCGACGGCAACGTCGACACGGCGCGGTTTACCGACGGCGTCGCGATGCAGTTTCCGCTCGATCCCGGCGCCGCGCCCATGATGGGCCACCGCGAAACCGGCAAGGTGCAGATCGTTCACTGGAAAGCCCTGTGGCAGAAGGATCTCGACGTGGGATTCCAGGACGTGCAGGACCTGCATCCGAATTACTGGAGCGACCTCTACTGGTTCGCGGAAGGGAAGTTCCCTTATCCCGTTCCGACGGCCTTCAAGGACCCGCGCTCGCTGCAGTGGTTTGTCGCCAATCAGGCGGGCAACCCGTTGGCGGTGTTCTCGCGCACGCAGCCGGCGGAAGAGCTGATCGCGGAAGGATTCGGCACGCTCACGCACCAGAAAGATTCCGTCTCGCGAGCCAAGGGCGTGTGGGCCAACGGCACGTGGTCGGTCGTCATCTCGCGGCCGATCGCATCGACCGATCCGCTCGACTACCAGTTCCAGCTCGGCGGCGCGGGTCAGGTGTCGTTCGCGGTGTGGGAAGGCACGCACGAAAACGTCGGCGGGCGCAAGCACTGGACGAACTGGGTGCCCTTCGAGGTGCAACCGTGACGGAGGCAGTTTTCAACAACCTCGCGCCGCTCGCGCAGTCCGATCTGCTGGGCGTGCTGGCCGATGCCTTCACCACCCCGGTCGCGGCGCACGCGCTGCGTGAGACGAAGCCGGACGATCTGCGTGCACTCGTCGAAACGGCGGGTTTCGCCGGGGCCGAGGGTCTCGTTGCGGCGATCGACGAACTTCACGCGCGGGTGTCGGCGGCGTCGCTCGACCAGATCGAGGCGGAGCACGCCCGGGCGTTCTGGGCGCAGTCCGACTGTCCGCCCTACGAGTCCGCGTTCGTTCGCCGCGACAAAGGCGCGATTCTCGGCGACATCGCCGGGTTCTACGAGGCGTTCGGCTTCCGCGCCGATCAGCCGGGCGAGCGGCGCGCCGACCATCTCGTGTGCGAACTGGAATTCCTCGCCGCGCTTCTGGTGATGGCGGAACGCTCGAAGGCCGAAGGCGAGCCCGAGCGGACCACCGTGACACAGACGGCTATCGACAGTTTCGTGTGGGAGCATCTCGGCGACTGGCTGCCGACGTTTTGCGAGCGGCTGTCGGCTACCGTGCCCGGCGGCGTGCTCGACGCGGCGGCCACGGCGCTTGGCCTTCTGTGGGACAGTCTTGTGCTCGCGCACAACTGGCCCGCGGGCGATTCCGCTGCGTTCGTCGCCGACGACGGCACGCCGTACGAGTGCCCGATGGCGACCGAGGAGCAGTGGACTCCGGTCGAGTTCGATCCGGGCGCGACGCATTCGTGAACACGCGACGAACAATCGCCGTCGCCAAAATCCGGCGGGTCGCCCGCCGCAAATCCGATGAAGGAGAGATGACATGACCCAGGGTTCGATTTCCAAATTCGTGATGACGATCGCCGTGGCGGTGGCCGTGGCGATGGCGGCGCAGTTCGCCTTCGGTCCCGTCGCCGACGCCGCCGGCCTGCTCGGCGACGCGGCCAAGGGCGCGGCTCCGTACAAGACCTACTGTTTCTCGTGCCACGGCGAAAAGGGCGACGGCAACGGTCCCGCCGGCGCGGCGCTCAATCCCAAACCGCGCGCCTTCACCGACAAGGCGTACATGTCCGGCCTGACCGACGAACAATTGCTGAAGGTCATCACGGACGGCGGCGCGGCGGTCGGCAAGTCGCCGCTCATGGCTCCGTGGAAGGGCACGCTCAAGGATCAGGAGATCAAGGACGTGGCCGCCTACGTTCGCGCGGTCGCGAAGTAATTCGAAATCAACACGAAATCCGAAGGCCGACCCTCGGGTCGGCCTTTATCGTCTACCCGCCGAACTGCACGCACCGCCGCGACAGCGACCCGTATTCCCATCCGGTGAAGGGGAACGATACGGCATCGCCGGAAGCCGCGCCCGCAGCCACGAGGATCGGTCGCAGGTGTTCCGCGGTCGGGTGCGCCAGGGCGATCGCCGGCGCAGTCCGGTCGTAGTCCATCAACGCGTCCCAGTCGCGCGATGCGAGCGTCTTTTCGATCCACGCGTCGAACTCGGCGGCCCAGCTCGGCGGGGGCTGCGTCTCGCTCCAGTCGATGCGTCCGAGATTGTGCACGAGATTGCCGCTGGCCATGATCCACGCGCCCTCGTCGCGCAGGGGAGCGAGCCGTTCGCCCAGTGCGAAGAGCATCGCGCCGCTCATCGCGCGCGGCATCGAGATTTGCAGCACGGGCACCGAAGCATCAGGGAACAGATGCATGAGCGGCGTCCACACGCCGTGATCGAGCCCCCGCGTGTCGTGTCGGACGGGCTCGCCGCCCACGATCGCCGCGACGCGCCGGGCGAGTTCCGGTGCGGCGGGCGCGGGATACTCGATCTGGTAGAGCTTCTCGGGAAAGCCGTGAAAGTCATACACGAGCGGTGCGGGTTCGGCCGCGCCGAGGGTGACCGGCGCGTCTTCCCAGTGCGCCGAAACCGCCAGAATTGCCGTCGGCCGCGGCAGTCGTTCGCCCCATGCGCGTAGTGGCGCTCCCTTGACGGGATCGAGCGCGAGCTGCGGCGCGCCATGCGCGACGAAACCCACGGGAAAACGCGCCGAAATTTCGGCCACGGGACGCACCCCTTCTGGGCGAAGATTGGCGGAAGTGGGTGGGAATCGAACCCACCGGGGACGCGATTAACGCCCCCCACGCGGCTTTGAAGGCCGGGCGGCGCACCAGCGACCGATCCACTTCCGCCTGCCACTCTAGCGCGGGTTTGTGCGTCGAGAAAGGCGCGGCCCGGCGGCGGAACGGACTTGGTCGCGCACGGTCGGAGACCCCCGAATCGCCCGAATTTCGGAGTTGCTTTCGGCAAGACGCTGTGGTAGGAATACGCCGCAAATTCGGTTCGCTTTCAAGGCGGGCCCCCTTCGGGGATCCCGCTTTTTTGTTGGCGACGGCGGCGACCGATGATCAGCGATTCGGGCATTGTGGGGAAAATCCGGCAGCTCGCCGAAGGGGTGTGCCACGACTGCGGCGTGGACCTGTTCGACGTCGAGTATGTCCCGGGGCGGGGCACCTCGATGCTGCGCGTCTTCATCGACGACGAGGTCGGCATCAACGTCGAGGACTGCGCGACCGTGAGCCGCGAGCTCTCGGCCCTGCTGGATGTCGAGGATCCGATCCGGGGTCGTTACCGGCTCGAGGTGTCGAGCCCCGGCATCGATCGGCCGATCCGGCATTCGGACGATGCGCGGAAGCTGATCGGCAAGCTCGTGAAGGTGAAAACCCGGACGGCGGTCGAAGGACGCAAGGCGTTCACGGGCCGTCTGACGGATGTTCGCGGGGAAACGTGGGTCGTCCAGATGGAAGGCCGGGATTGGGAAATCGATGCGCGCGACGTGGATCGGGCGAACATGATCTTCGAGTTCGATCGGTAGGACGCAAAGGTCCGATAGGACACCAGGGTCCCGCAGGACACGAGGGTCCCGAAGGAGAGAGGCCATGGGTTCGGAACTGACGCAGGTGATTGACGCCGTCGTGAAGGAACGCGGAGTCTCCAAGGACGTCATCATTTCGGCGCTCGAATCGGCAATGGTGAGCGCCGCGCGCAAGAAACTCGGCATCGACTACGATATCGAAGCGCATTTCAATCCGGAACTCGGCGAAGTGGAGCTGTTCCGTTTCCGCGAGGTGGTCGAGGACGTCGAAGACGACTCGGTCGAAATCCTGATCGAGGACGCCCGCGTGCTCGATCCCGAGGCCCAACTCGGCGATTCGATCGGCGAGAAGATCGACTCGCGCAACTTCGGCCGCATCAGCGCCCAGATGGCCAAGCAGACCATCATCCAGAAGGTGCGCGACGCCGAAAAGGACAACATCTACAACGAGTACAAAGACCGGAAGGGCGACATCGCCAACGGCATCGTGCGCCGGTTCGAAAAGGGCAACATCATCGTCGATCTCGGCCGCGCCGAGGGCATCGTCTATCACAAGGACCAGATCCCGCGCGAAAACTACAATATCGGTGACCGCGTCCGCGCCTTCGTGCAGGACGTGGTGAAAAGTTCGACCTCGCCGCAGATCATTCTGTCGCGCACGAGCGGCGATTTCGTCCGCAAGCTCTTCGAGCTCGAAGTGCCCGAAATCTCCGAGGGCATCGTGCAGATCATGGCGGTCGCCCGCGAGCCGGGCATGCGCGCCAAGATCGCCGTCGCGAGCCGCGACCCCAACGTCGATCCGGTCGGCGCGTGCGTCGGCATGAAAGGCTCGCGTGTGCAGAGCGTGGTCAACGAACTGCGCGGCGAGAAGATCGACATCGTCACCTACTCGGAGAATCCCGCCAAGTTCGTCTGCAACGCGCTCGCGCCGGCCGAGGTCACCAAAGTGATCATCGACGAGGATGCGCGCTCGATGCAGATCATCGTCGCCGACGATCAGCTCTCGCTCGCGATCGGCAAGAAGGGCCAGAACGTCCGCCTCGCGGTGCAGCTCTCGGGCTGGCGGCTCGATATTCAGTCCGAGACGAAGTGGCAGGAAATCGCCGAACTCGCGAAGAGCATGTTCGCGCGAATCCCGCAGATCCCGAACGTCGCGGTCGATCTGCTCATCAAGTCGGGGTACACGGACCTCGAGGAACTCGCCGACGCGAAGGTCGAGGACCTCACGCGGTTCCCCGGCGTCAACGAGGAACGCGCGAACGAGATCATCGACATCTGCAACAACATCCTCGACAGCGGCGACTGGCCCCTGCCCGAACCGACGCCCGCGAAGCCCGCGGCCGAGACCGCGCCGCGAGAGGGCAAACCCGGAGAGGACGCATCGAATACCGATGCGGCTGCTCCGGAACCGGCCGTCGAGATCGCCGAGGACAAGCCGGTGCCGCCGGAACTTCTGATCGACCTCATCAAGCTGCCGGGCGTGGGGCTCAAGAGCGCCGAGGCGCTCTATCGGGCGGGATACCGCAACCGGACGCAGCTCGCGGGGATCGCGATGGAAGCGCTGCTCGCGGTGCCGGGGCTCGACATGGAGATCGCGCAGCGCATCGCCGACGTGATGCGCAAGTGAAAAAGAGGAAACGCGGATGGGCGCTCCGGACGCGATTCACGTGCCGATCCGCAGTTGCTGTGCGTGCCGCAAGCGCGCGCCGAAAGTGGAGCTGATCCGGTTCTTCCGCTCGTCGGAGGACCGCTTGGAAATCGATGAAACGCAGCGCGCCGAAGGGCGCGGTGCGTATGTCTGCCCCTCGTTGTTATGCTTCGAGAGGGCCTTGAAAAAGGGGTCGTTTGCGAGGACACTGCGCTCCCGGTCGATGGCCCCGGATGGCGAAGTCTTGAGGGCCCGACTGGAGCGTCTGCTCGCGCGGCGCGTCCCCGGGTGTGGAGTATCGTGGCATGAGTAAGATTTCGGTCGCGGAAGCCGCGAAAAAACTGAATCTGGATCCCTATTTCCTGCTGCCCAAGCTGCGGGAACTGGGGATCTACGCGGACGACGTGCAGGCGACGATCGATCTGAAATACATCCCCCGCGTGCGCGACCTGCTCAAGATCGAGGAGCGCGATCGCGGCCAGAATTACGAAGAGCGACGCGTCGGTACCACCGTCATTCGCCGGCGCGCGCCCGTCCGTTCGAAGGGCGACGACGGTGCAGCCCGGAGTGCCGACGAGACGACCCACGTCGACATCGCACATGAGGAAATGACAGCCGAGCTGAGGCCCGAGCCGGATGCGATGACCGCCGACGTCGACACGTCGATGGATGTTTACGAAGACACCTCTCTGCCGGCTCAGACCGAAGCGGTCGTCGAGACCCAGCCGGTCGATTCCACGGATGCCGACGCCGTGATCGAGACCGCCCCTGAGGGCGTCGCCGAGTCCGACGAGGTCGTGGACGAAGACAACGCGCGGATTCAGCGCTCGCCCCGCCGGCTCTCGCTTCGCGGCGTGACGCCGGCTCCCGCGCGCGTGATTTCGCGCCCCGTGGCGCCGCCGCCCGTGGCGGCCCCGGCCGCGCCCAAGGAGAAAAAGCCCGGAGAAACGACCGAGGGCGACGCCGCGAAAAAGAGTGGACGGCGGGTCGTCGAAATCAATCAGCGGGACTACAACGACCGGCGTCGCTCCAAGGAGCAGGTCCAGCAGGAAATGCGGGCCGAACGGCATCGCAAAAAGAAGCGGGACTTCAAGGCCACGGAAATCACGACGCCCAAGGCGATCAAGCGCAAGATTCGCATCGAGGGCGCCATTCTGGTCGGCGAACTCGCGCAGCGCATGGGTCTCAAGGGCGGCGAGCTCATCCGCAAGCTGTTCGAGATGGGCCAGATGTGCACCATCAACCAGCTCCTCGATGTCGATTCGGCGACGATCATCGCCTCGGAATACGGCTACGAGATCGAGAACACGGCCGTCGAGGTCGAGGACTTCTTCGAGGCCACGGAAGAAGAGACCGAAGAGGTCCAGGCGCCCCGCCACCCGGTGGTCACGGTCATGGGCCATGTCGACCACGGCAAGACCACGCTGCTCGACGCCCTGCGCGAAACCGATGTCGCGGGCGGCGAAGCGGGCGGCATCACGCAGGCCATCGGCGCGTACAAGGTGCGGCTGCGCGGGCGCGACATCACGTTCCTCGACACGCCGGGCCATGAGTCGTTCACCTCGATGCGCGCGCGCGGCGCCCACGTCACCGACATCGTCGTGCTCGTGGTGGCCGCCGACGACGGAATGAAGCCGCAGACGGTCGAGGCGGTCAACCACGCCAAGGACGCCAAGGCGCCGATCGTCGTGGCCATCAACAAGATCGACAAGCCCGACAAGAACCTCGAGCGCCTCTATAGCGATCTCGCCGAGCACGGGCTCGTGCAGGAATCGTGGGGCGGCGAGACGCAGTTCGCGCTCATCTCGGCCAAACACCGGCAGAATCTCGACGAGCTTCTCGAAAAGATTCTCCTTCAGGCCGACATCATGGATCTCAAGGCGAACGCGGACAAAACCGCGCGCGGATTCGTCCTCGAGGCGCGGCTCGAAAAAGGTCGCGGCGCGGTGGCGACGATTCTCGTTCAGGAAGGCACGCTGAAGGTCGGCGATCCGATCGTCGCGGGCAACGTTTACGGACGCGTTCGGTTCATGCACGACGACAAGGGTCGCCGCATCGACGAAGCCGCACCGGCGGACCCCGTCGAAGTCGTGGGCCTCGGCGGCGTGCCGGCGGCGGGCGATCGCTTCTTCGTCGCGGAGAGCGA
The DNA here is from genome assembly GCA_020845895.1 of Deltaproteobacteria bacterium. Classification (NCBI taxonomy): domain Bacteria; kingdom Pseudomonadati; phylum Myxococcota; class Myxococcia; species Deltaproteobacteria bacterium. Next base: position 29,014 of record JADLEX010000114.1, read on the forward strand.
AAAGAAGGCGAAACAGGTCGCCGAGATGATGGCGACCAAGCAGCGCGAACTCCAGACGCGGCGCATGGCGCGCGTCAGCTTGGAAAGCCTGCTGGAGCGGACCGGCGGAGAGGCGATCAAGGAACTCAAGGTCATCCTGAAGGGCGACGTGCAGGGCTCGGTCGAGGCCGTCACCGAGGCGCTCCGAAAGCTCTCGACGCCGCAGGTGAAGGTCACCGTCGTGCATTCGGGCGTCGGCGGCATCACCGAGACGGACATCAACTTCGCCGTCGCGTCGCAGGCCGTCGTCATCGGCTTCAATGTCCGTCCGACGCCGGAAGTGCGAGAGCTCGCCGACCGCGAGGGCGTGCAGATCAAGATCTTTAACATCATCTACGAACTGCTCGACGAGGTGACGGCCGGTCTCGAGGGCCTTCTCTCGCCGATCAAGAATGAGGTCTACGTCGGCCGCGCCGAGGTGCGCCAGACCTTCTGCATCTCGAAGATCGGGACCATCGCGGGCTGCTACGTGGTGGACGGCAAGATCCAGCGCTCGGCCAAGATCCGCGTGATTCGCGACAGCGTCGAGGTCTACAGCGGCAAGATGTCGTCGCTCAAGCGCTTCAAGGACGATGCCCGCGAGGTCGCGTCCGGGTTCGAGTGCGGCATCCAGGTCGAAAATTTCAACGACGTGAAACTCGGCGACATCCTCGAATGCTTCGTGATCGAGGAGGTTGCCGCCAAGCTCCTGCCCGCGTCCGGCGCGAGCTCGTGAGCGGCCGCGCCCGGCCATGGTCATCGGGGCGCTCACGATCGTTCTCCGCCTGCATCACACGCAGTCGTTGAAGGACAAGCGCGGCGTCGTCAAACGGATCCTCGAACGCACTCGGGAGACCTTTCACATCGCCGTGGCCGAGGTCGCCGATCATGACGCGATCGGCCGTGCGAAGCTCGCCTTCGTGGCGGTGGGCAACGACGGACGCGTGATGAACTCCGTGATGGACAAAGTGTTCGATTACGTGGAAGGCTTGCAGCTCGCCGAGGTCGCCGATTCGTCCATCGACGTTTTCACGGCCGACGGGGAGGACTGACATGGCCCGCCGCCAGGTGCGCAAGTACAGTGGATTCGCGAGGCGCGATCGCGTCTCCGAGGCGGTCATGCGAACCGTCGCGCAATCGCTGCGCACCGGTCTCGCCGACCCCAGCCTTCAGGACGTGACGATCACGCAGGTCGAGATGTCCACCGATAACCGCGTAGCCAAGATCTGGTTCAGCCTGATGGGAAGCGAGGACCAGGTCGCCGCGGCGATGAAGGGCTTTCATGCCGCGATGGGGCGGTTGCGTCACGACATCGCCGAGGCCGTGCGCTTGCAGTTCACGCCGGAACTTCGATTCATCCAAGACACAGCCCTCGACAACGCCCAGAAGATGGAAGAGATCTTTCGGCGCATTCGCGAAGAACGGGAACTCAATCCGCCGGAAATCGGCGACGACGATGGCGCCGTGGAACCCGGGGACGACGATGACGATGAATAGCGCCGTCGAGATCGCCGACCTGCTGCTCGGCGGACGCCGGTTTGTCGCGCTGTCGCACACGAATCCCGACGGCGACGCGCTGGGTGCGGTCCTTGGACTTGCGCATGCGCTGCGTCGCCTCGGCAAGGAGTGCGTCGCGTACAGTCAGGACGCCGCGCCGTACTTTCTGCGCTACCTGCCCGGCGTCGGCGATCTGCGCCGCGACTGGCCCGGGCACAACGACCTCGATGCGATCCTCGTGCTCGACTGCGGTGATTTTTACCGCGTCGGCAAGATCCTCGAGACGATCCAAAACGCGCCGCGCGTCGTCAACATCGACCATCACGCGAGCAACCCGATGTTCGGTGAATGGAATTTCGTGGACGAATCGGCGAGTTCCACATCGGAGATGGTGTATCGTATTCTGCGCGCGGCGGATTTCGTTTTCGACGCCGACACGGCGACCTGTCTTTACACCGGCGTGTTCTCGGACACGCGGGCGTTTCACAACGCAAACTCCTCGCCCGACGCGTATCGCATCTGCGGCGAGATGGTCGCCGCCGGCGCGGACCCCGCGCGGGTGGCGCGTCACCTCTACATCGAGCAGCGCCCCGAATCGATTCGCCTGATGGCCGCCGCGCTGACCACGCTCGCGATCGAGGACGACGGACGCATCGCCGGCGTGACCGTGACGCGGGAGATGACCGACGGCGCGGGCGCGGCGCAGGACGCCTTCGAGGGTCTCGTCGATATCCCCCGGTCGATCATCGGGGTCGAAGGCGCGTACGTGGTGCGCGAGGTCGTCGGATCCGACGGGAAGAAGCGGATCAAGGGCTCGATTCGCACGACCGAGCGCATCGATGCCACCGTGGTGACGGCGCAGTTCGGCGGCGGCGGGCACCGTCGCGCGGCGGGATTCACCACCGAGGGCGAACTTGGCGACATTCGTGACCACCTCGTCGCCGCGCTGCGCGAGCAACTCGGTTCGGCGTGAGTTTTTCCGGCCTCATCATCATCGACAAAGACCCCGGACCCGGCAGCCACGACGTCGTGCGGCGGATGCGTCGTCTGCTGAATGACAAAAGCGTGGGCCACGCGGGCACCCTGGACCCCTTCGCGTCGGGCGTGCTGGTCGTTCTCGTCGGCCACGCGACGCTGCTGTCGCAGTTTCTGATTCTCGACGAAAAATCGTATGAGGCGCGATTGCATTGGGGCGCGGCGACCGATACGCAGGACGGCGAGGGGCGCGTGGTCGAATCGACCGCCGCGAACGTGCCGAGCGAATTGGAGATCGCGGCGGCGATGGAAAGGTTTACCGGGGCGATCGAGCAAATCCCGCCGATGTTTTCGGCGAAGAAGATCGACGGTCGACCGCTGCACAAGCTTGCGCGCAAGGGCGCGGAAATTGACCGGAAGCCCGTGCCGGTCGTCGTTCACGAACTGCGTCTCACCGCGCGGCACGAGGACGGCTGGTCGTTTTTTGTGCGCTGCTCCAAGGGCACGTACGTGCGCACGCTGGCGCACGACATGGCGATCGCGCTCGGAGGGCTCGGCCATCTCACTTCGCTACGGCGTCTGGCGTCGGGACCGTTCACGGTCGATCGCGCGATCAAGCTCGCCGATTTCGAGGAGCGGATCGTTCGGGCGGACGACATCGCGCGCGTCGCGGCCGAGGTCGGAATCGGTTTTGACGACGCGCTGCCGCATCTTCCCGCGATCGATCTGGGACCGAACGACGCATGGGATCTCATCAATGGGCGATTGCTTCCGCTCGATCGAACTCCCCCGACCGGCGACGTGGGCGGATGCGATCTCTGGCGCTGCGTCGACGAGCGAGGCCATTTGATCGCGGTGGCGACGCCGCGCTTCGACAAGGGCGTCTGGAAAACGAAGCGCGTGTTCGTGGATTCGGTGGAATACCGCCGCGAAACGGGCGGCCCGGGCGCGTCACCACAGGAATAAAACGTTCGCCCCCACGATGGGCGCGAAGTAACCCTGTTTCATTTCATTGCGCGGCGTCTGGTAGTAGAGATCGACGTCGAGCCCGCCGCTCACGGCCGTGATCGCGCCCGGCACATCGCCCGAATTCCACGTCCAACGCAAACCGCCGAGCCACGACGTGAACCCCTGCATCTGCGCGTTCGCGGTGTACGACCGGTCGCGGTCGGCGTGGGCGATCGTGCCGAACCAACGCGATTCATTCTGCGTGTAGGCTCGCAGACGCGCGCGCAGGATCGTGCCCGATCCGAACCGGCGAAATGCCATGATGCGCGCCGAAGGGGCGGCGAGCCCCCAATCGTCGAAATCGTATTGAACGCCCGCGTGCACGCTCGCGTCGTTCCCGACGAGCCGCGCCGCACGCACCGCCACCGCGCCGCGACGGCGTGCGTCGGGCAGGCGCTCGGGCGAGATTTCGAGCACGCCGGGCTCGCGCCACACCAGCACGTCACGCTCCGGGCTTTCCAGTACGCCGCGTTCCACGCGCCCCGCCGCCGAAAACATCGCGATTGAACGTCGTCCGAGTACCTGCTGCCAACCCAACGCGCCGCCGTCCACATCCTTGCGTCCGGGCAGGTCGAGTTCGCGCGCGCGCGTATCGTCCTCGGCGTTCACGGTGTCGAAGTTATGAAAGTACGTCGCCGACACGGTGGAGTTGCGTTGCCACAGATGGCGGCGGATCGATCCCCACGCGGTATGGCTCTCGTACACGCTCTCGTACGAATAGATGTATCCGCCCGACTCCTCCCACTCGCCGTGTCGCGCGTCGCCGAAGCCCGACAGTTCGTATCTCTGGCGAAGCCAATTGGGCTGCGAAAATTCGTATCGCGTGCGTTTGCGGTTTGAGTATCCGCCCAGGTAGGCATCCTCGACATCGTCGCCCGCCTTGGTCGACGCGCCCGAGACCCCGTCCACCAGCAGGCGAGCGCCGAGGTTGAAGCGCTCGGCGAGCGGCGTGCGGACCTGCGTCGCGCCGGTCAGGACGTAGTTGTTCTCGCTGTCGGCGAAGATGGCGAGGCGGCTCGCAAATTCATCGGCGATGACCGAACGCGTGAGAAGTAGCGGGCCCGCGACCAGGATGGCGACGATCGCGCGGCCGAATCGGCGCATTCACTTGCAGCCGCAACCTGCCGCCGCGCCGCCGATCGCCGCGAGGCCCGCTTCGCGGGTTTCGAGCATCTTCATTTCATAGAGGCCCGCGAGATCCGACTCGTCGAGTGTCAGGATGGGATCGGCGAGCGCGGCGCGTTCGTACGGGGCCACGACGGCGCAGCCCGCGCCGAGCGCGAGTGCGACAAAAACGGCGAGTGCCGCGAGGAAGCGTAACCTGTTGTTCATGGCTCCCGTCTTACCATCCGCAAACCGCCGTGAAAAGCCCGTCCGCGCCCTACAAATGGATCGGCAGGAACACGTAGCGCGCGAGGAAGATCGCCATGAGCCCCCAAACGAGCCCCGGCACCTCCTTCGCCTTGCCTGCCGCCGCCTTGAGCAGCGGGTAGCTGATGAATCCGATCGCGAAACCGTGGCTGATGGAGAACGTCAGCGGCATGGTCAGCACGGTCAGAAACGCCGGGCCGCCCTCGGTGATGTCGTTCCAGTCGATGTGGCGGATCGACGACATCATCAGAAAGCCCACCGTGATGAGCGCGGGGGCCGTCACCGGCCGCAGGAAGATCTCCGGGTTCAGCGACGAGGGGACCGACGCGCCGAACATTTTGACCAGCGGCGTGAAAAACATCGCGACGAGGAAAAGCGCGGCGGTAACAAGGCTCGCGAAGCCCGTGCGCCCGCCCTCGGCGACGCCCGCGGCGGACTCGATGTAGCTCGTCACCGTGCTCGTTCCGGTCGTCGCCCCGACGATGGTGCCGATGGCATCCGCGGCGAGAGCCTGCGTCGCGCGGGGGAGTTTGCCGTCCACGAGCATGCCGCCTTTTTGTCCGACGCCGATGAGCGTGCCGATCGTGTCGAACATGTCGAAGAAGAGCAGCATCAGGATCGGCGTAATGAAGTAGAACGAAAACGCGTGGCCGAGATCCATCTGAAAGAACGCGGTGGGCTGCGGCGGGGCGCTGATGACGCCCTCGAAATGCACGATGCCGAAAGGGATGCCGAGCAGGCCCGTCGCCACGAGGCCGATGAGGATCGAGCCGCGCACGCGCATCGCCATGAGGCCGAGCGTGATCGCGAGTCCGATGATCGCGAGGATCGTCGCGGGCTCCGCCAGTTTGCCGAGCTGAACAAAGGTGACCGGATGCGAGGTGATGATGCCCGCCTCCTCGAGCCCGATGAACGCGATGAACAAGCCGATGCCGCACGCGATGCCGTGCTTGAGCGCGTTCGGCACCGAGTTGACGATCATTTCGCGAACCTTCAGGAACGTCAGGAGCAGGAACAGGCAGCCGGACATGAAGACCATCCCGAGCGCGATCTTCCACGGCTCGACGCCCTCGGCGACCTGGTGCTGTGCCTGTAGGGCGGCAATCATGTTGCAGATTTCAAAGCTGAAGAACGCGTTGAGCCCCATGCCGGGAGCGAGGGCGATGGGATACTTCGCCCAGAGCGCCATGACCACGGTGGCGACGGCCGAGGCGATGCACGTCGCGGCCATCACCGCCTCGAAACTCATCTTCGCGCCGAACGCATGCGACAGGATCGCGGGATTCACGACGATGATATAGGCCATCGTCATGAACGTGGTGACGCCCGCGAGCGTTTCGGTTTTGTACGAAGTCCCCAGTTCCTCGAAGCGGAAAAAGTTCTTCATCGCCCGACCCCCAGGGAAATAGAGGCGGACATCATCTTAGTGCCCGGGCCGGGGCGTCGCAAGAAAAATCGTAATCGGACTTTCGCGCGTCCTACCAGGCGTATTCGGCGACGTTCAGTGACGCATCCGACGCGCGGCGCAGATATCGGCCGAGCCAATACGCCCCGTGGAAATCGCCGCCGGGGTTGAGCCGAGAGCCGCCGCCGCCGTTGGGCTCGAAGGGATTCGACCGCCAGTTGAAGTTCGACGGCGGCCGGATGGCGCGCGGGATTGGATCGACCGAGTTGTAGGCGTCGTTGTGCCCCAGGTAGGGGAAGAACGTGCCGCCGATGTGCGCGCCGGCGAGGGTGATAGTCGTGACGCCGTCCACGGCGAGGCATTCGCCCGCCGCAAGTTCCCCCGGGTCGCAGTTGATGATCGGCTCGTTCCAATACGGTGGTTCGGGCAAACCGGCGAGATCGGTCGCCGCCGCGTCCGCCGCCGCGACATCCGTGCCGCCCGGCGCGAACGCCGAATAGATCACGTTGAACCACGCGAGATCGGTATTCGCCGCGCCCCATCCCGCGAACCACGTCTCCCAAAGGTCGCGGCGCAGTACCTCCTGCCAGTACGCGCGGATGGCGGGATCGGCCTCGTACCGCAGCAGCGGGTAGATCGCGCAGAACGCCATGTTCGCGTTTGACCAGTTCGTGAACGGCCCCGTCATCGTAATCTTGAACGTCTGGTCCACGTAACGCGGATAATCGCGATCGAAATACAGCTCGTCCCAATAGTCCATCAGGTCGGCGTCGCCCGTGATGAAGGCGAGCGTTTTGATGAATCCGAGCGACATGACCGCGTTGAATCCGTTGCCGATCCCCAGGAATTCGGGGAACACCACGCCCTCGAGTTCGAGCGCGTTCAGGTCATGAAAGCTCGTCAAGCGGCCGTCGGCGTCGCGGATCGACAGGTCGAGGCCCGTCTCCGGAGCGACCGCGCGCAACATGCCGGCGA
>JADLEX010000115.1 GCA_020845895.1 Deltaproteobacteria bacterium
GACGTCGTGGTCGTGGTGCCGGCGTCGTCGTCGAGATCGTCGTTCAGGGAATCGTCGTCGGGCGTTGCGTCGTCATCCGACTTCGCATCGCCCGCCGAATCGGACGACGAGCAGTCGCAGGCGGGGAGGAGCAGGAGAAAAATGGCGAGGAGAACGCAGGGGGCGAACCCTTTGTTTTTCCTCGAATCGAATGTTTTCTGAATCGATTTCATTCGACGAAGCGCCTTTTATCGAATCATGTCGAGCGCGTCACCGGCGAAACTCTTCACAGGGTGACACAAACAAACGGGAGCCGTCAACAAAGATCTTTGTGAATTTGAGGAGGAAGGGAAGACGAGGTATCGACGCGTAAAAACCACCGAACCCTCGCGATTCATCCCGGTCGGGGCAGAGACTATTTGCCGAACGCCTGACGCACGACATCACGGCACTTTTTCGGAAAACGAATGCATCGGAACAAGCGAATCGCTCATGCGCCGCGTGGAAAATCTCATTCAGGCCGAGGCGGGGAAAGCTGGGCGCGCTGGAGCGCTTCCGTCTTTTCTTTTTGCTCGCGAACGCACCGCTCGCCAAGCCGAATACGCTCGGCCACCAGTCCCAGGTGGATGATCGTCAGCACGCCGAGCGGGTAGATGAGGTGGATCCACACTGACCACCGCGCGAGCATGACATGCGCCCCGACGATCACTCCCAGTCCGAGCGCGGGACCGACCATCACCGTGGTCACGGGGGGCAGATGGGGAACGCACAGCGCGAGGATGAGCGCGATGGCGACCATCATCGCGACCTCGAACGCGCGCACGAACTCGTCGCGCCACAAAAAAGAATTTTCGAGCGCGTTCGCCACGGCGGTCGCGTGCAACGCGACGCCCGGAAGGTAGGGGTCGTACATCGTGCGGAAGATGTCGTCCGACGAACGGCCGCTGACGCCCACGAGTACCGCGGCGTCTTTCGCGAAATTCTCGGGCAGTCCGCGCGTCACGATGTCGTTGAAATTCACCGATTCGAACACCCCGAGGGGACCATACTGCGAGAGCCACAGATAACCGGTCGGATCGGGATGCAACGGCTGGCCGCCGAGATACGGTCCCGAGTACCACGAGCCGCCCTCCGAACGCAGAACCAGCGAATTGGAGTCGAGATAGGTGCGCACCACGGCCAAGCTGAACGGGAACCAGTAAGCGGACTCGTGCCACATCGCGGCCGGGACTTTGCGCGGATGGCCGTCGGGGTCGGTAACGACGCTGAAGAATCCGAGCGCCGACGCGGCGCGGAGAATCTCGCGGTCCGGCGACAGCGCCAGCGCCGGGAGATCTTCGGCGATGAATGCCTGCGCCTCCGGATCGCGCGTCGCATCGAGCAGACGCCGTCGGCCCATCGACTCGCCAAGCGCGAGGCGCGAATCACGGAAGTCGAGTCGCCAGTTGAATCCGATCACCACCCGCCCGCACGAGCGCATCGCATCGGCGAGAAGCGCCCGACTCGCGTCGCCGCCGGCGGCCTCGGGAGAGAAATAGATGTCGAGACCGATCGCCCTCGCCCCCTGATCGCAGAGCTGCCGGATCACGCCGGCGAGCTCGGTGCGCATGCGATCGTCCATGCCGTAACGCACGCGGCTGACGTCGTCGATCAACACCAACCGCACCGGCGCGACAGGGCTGCGTGGACCGCGCAGCAGAAGGCGTTGATCGACGAGACGCATCTCGTAGAGTTCCAGAAAGTCGGGGGCGTAGAAATAGACGATGAGCGTCGCGAACAGGATCGTCACGGCGATTCCGAGGGAGCGACGGATCGTCAGGCGGTCGCGCGTTTTTCGCATGGAGGCGGATCATAGCACGGCGTCGAAGTCGCACAACATCCTCGCGCGCCCGGCTCGAAAACGACGCTTCCGGCCGCCGCCTCGCATGGGTCCGATTGTTGAAAAAAAAGCGCGGGCAAAAAATTTCCACGGAAAAGTTCGCGACGCGAAACGTCGCCGCGCGCGCGGCGTTTTCCATCGCCGCTAAATCACACGGAAAATTCCGAGTACCCCGGCCGCGCCGACGAAAAAAACGAGCCGTTTTTGAACGACATCGTGTGAGCAAACTCACTTTATTCTGGCCGAGCGGACCCTTGCCCACGGACTCCCCATCGGCCGGCCGCGACGGGTCCGGGTGACAAATTTTCGGGGCTTTTTGCTGGCTTAGACGTGGGCGTGGCGCTTGTGCGGCGAGGGGTGTGACGACGAGGTGTCGGCGAGGCGAAAAAGTCGCTTGCAATCGGTTTTGGCTTATGTATACTCGCCCGGACACTGAGCAACGCGTTCCACGAAGCACCTGTCCGACGATCCGAATTCCTCTGAGGGGGGGAAGGCCGATTCTTGTGGACAGGATTCGACTGAATTGAAATTTTCATCGTGATTTCAATGATTTGGCAAAAGACGCGCCTGTGGAATGTCTGTGGATCTTTGCGACGGGGGCAATCGGGGGCAAATCCCGATTGATGAGTTATCTTAGCTAATGATAATTCGCAAGGAGCTGCGATGAGCCCCGATTGGACGCGGGTGAAAGACGTTCTGGCCGAACGCATCGATGCCCGGGATTTCACCGCCTGGATCGAGCCGCTGGTTGTGGATAAACAGGGTGGCGATCACCTTCGGCTCCTCGCCCCGAACAAGTTCGTCTCCGATTGGTTTCAGGAGCACTACGCCGGTTTCGTCCACGAAATCCTCTTCGAGCTGACCAGCCGAAAGGTGCGCCTCGAAGTCGAAGTGGACGAGGCGCTCAAGGCCCGGCAAATGTCATTCGGCCGGCCTTTTCTCGGCGATCCCCAGGTCGCGCCGGCGCCGCTGCCCGAAAAGGTGCTCAAGAAGCCCGCGCGGACGCATTTCGTCTCCGACCACATCCAGCTCAATCCTAAATACACCTTCAGCCGCTTCATCGTCGGGCCGAGCAACCAGTTCGCCCACGCGGCGGCGCACTCCGTGGCACGTAAGCCGGGGGCCGCCTTCAACCCTCTCTTCTTTTACGGCGGCACGGGACTCGGCAAGACGCACCTGCTCCACGCTATCGGCCACTACCTGCAGGCGGCCGACAAGCCGACACCGGTGGTGCTGATGACCTCGGAGCGTTTCACCAACGAGTTGATCGAGGCGATCCGGGGCCAAAAGCTCAACGCGTTCCGCAAGAAATTCCGCCAGACGACGGCCCTGCTGATCGACGACATCCAGTTCCTGTCGGGCAAGGAACGCACGCAGGAAGAGTTTTTCCACACCTTCAACGAGCTTTACGAGAGCGGCGCGCAGATCGTGCTGACCTCGGATCGCCCGCCGAACCAGATGGACCGCCTGGACGACCGGCTGCGTTCGCGGTTCGGCTGGGGGCTCATCGCCGACATCCAGCCCGCTGAACTCGAAACACGGATTGCGATCCTTCGTGAACTGGCCAAGGACAGCAACACGGATTTGCCCGAGGACACGGCAATGTTCCTGGCGGAGCATTTCCAGATCAACATTCGCGAACTCGAAGGCGCCTTCATCCGCGTGTCGGCCTATGCCTCGCTCAACGGGGTGCCGATCAGCGTGGACATGTCGCGGCGCGTGCTCAAGAGCGTAATCGGCGACGTGGAGAGCCCGATCGCCCTGTCCGAGATCCACCGCGAGGTTTGCGATTACTTCAAGATCAAGATGGGCGACCTCGAGGGCAAGCGCAAGATGCGCAACGTGGCCCTACCCCGTCAGATCGCCGGATACTTGGCCCGCGAGCTCACCGATGCGAGCTTTCCGGAGATCGGCCGGTCGCTGGGCGGACGGGACCATACGACGATCATGCATGCCCACCGCAAGATCGCCGAGGTCCGGCGCAAGGACTCGGGGCTGGACCGTTCCATCGCCGAAATCGCCCGGAGGTTGAAAAAACTGTAATCTTTATCACCAAACTGTGCGTAGGGGCTTTCGCACAAAGCCCTTGACCCCGAAATAACGCGGTGCTATTGATCCCCGCTAGATTCTGGTCTGGACGGGTCTGGTTATTGTCCTCCGGCTCGCGAGTCGGGGGCAAGACGTCAAACACTACGGAGGGTACGAGATGAAGTTCGAACGTTTCATGTTCCTGGCCCTGATTGCCTCGTTGGTCCTGTCGATGGGCCTCGTGGTCGCTTGCGGCGACGATGACGACGACGACGACGACGACACCGCGGACGACGACTCCGACGACGACGCCGACGACGACTCCGGCAGCGGCTGCGAAGAAGCCCTCGGCGACAACGTCGAGATGTGCTTCGAGGAAATCACGACCGCCGATGTCTGCGCTCAGGAAGATGCGGACTGCTGGGTCGCCTGCTTTGAGGCTTCCGAAGAGTGCGGTGACTGGAACGACTGCCTCGTGGCCGACTGCGGCTACGCCGCGTAATTTCCGATCAAACGGAAAACTCGAAACCCCGTCGCTTCGGCGACGGGGTTTCTCTTTGGCGGTGGATAGGGGCGATCGGGCTCAAGCCACGGCGCGGAACGCCTCGGCCGCGACCGCCACTGTCTGGTCGATATCCTCGTCCGAATGGGCCGCGCTGATGAAAGCCGCCTCGAACTGCGACGGCGGCCAGTACACGCCCGCGTCGAGCAAGGCGTGGAACCATCGCCCGAACCGGGCGGTATCGGACCCCTTGGCGCCGGTGAGATCGGTAACGGGTCCAGCCTGAAAGAAGACCGTCAGCATCGATCCCACCCGGTTGACGCAAGCCGGCACTCCGGCCGCGCGCGCGGCCTCGACCAGTCCCGCCTCGAGCCGGCCGCCCAGGTGCGCCAGTTTGTCGTAAACGGGCTGGTCGAGGTGCGTGAGCATGGCGATGCCCGCGGCCATGGCGACGGGATTCCCCGAGAGAGTCCCCGCCTGATAAACCGGCCCCAGCGGGCTGACGTGATCCATGATGCGCGCGCTCGCTCCGTAGGCCCCCACCGGCATGCCGCCGCCGATCACCTTGCCCATCGTCGTGATGTCGGGCATCACCGCGTAGAGCGCCTGCGCGCCGCCCGACGACACCCGAAAGCCGGTCATGACTTCGTCGAAAATCAGCAGGATGCCCTCGGCGTCGCACAGGCGGCGCAGCCCTTCGAGAAACCCCTCGCGCGGGCGCACGACGCCCATATTGCCCACCACGGGCTCCAGGATGACTGCGGCGATCTGCCCCGCGTTCTCCCTCGCGATGGCGCGCACGGCGTCGAGATCGTTGTACGGGGCGGTCAGGGTGTCACGCGCGACGCCCTCGGTGATGCCCGCCGAGTCGGGCACGCCGAACGTGAGCGCGCCGGAACCCGCCGCGATCAGAAACGCGTCGCCGTGCCCGTGGTAGCAGCCTTCGAACTTGAGGATCTTCGCCCGCCCGGTCACGCCCCGCGCCACGCGGATCGCCGACATGGTCGCCTCGGTCCCCGAGTTCACGAATCGCACCTTCTCGACCGACGGCACGCGCTCCCGCACGAGCCGCGCCAGTACCGCCTCACTGCGTCCCGAAGTGCCGAAGCTGGTGCCGAGCTTCGCCTGTTCGATAATCGCGTTCACCACGGGCGGGAACGAATGGCCGAGGATGTGCGGCCCCCACGAGCCGACGTAGTCGATGTAGGCGTTGCCGTCCTCGTCGCGCATGCGCGACCCCGAGCCCTCGCGCATGAAGACCGGTGTGCCGCCCACGGACTTGAAGGCTCGCACGGGCGAGTTCACGCCGCCGACGAGCAGGTCGCGGGCTTCGCTGAACAGGGCTTGAGACGTTTGGCGATTCATGGAATGGTCCCCCGCGCGCGATTCGTTCGCGACGCCGACGCCGATCGCGTCGAAGCGTGTCTTTAGCAGGAATGCCGACTTTGCATCAACACGACATGGACGTGAATAAGACCAAAATTCCCGAAAAGCCCGGCTGGCACGGCGAGCACGTGGAGCGCGCCACCGGCGAGATCGGGCTCGAGCCGATCATGGGCGACGCGTGGATCCGCCGCCTTTATGAGGACCTGCCCGGTGTGAGCCGGGGCGCGTTGATGGCGCTCACCTCGCGTCTCGTGAGCCGCGTGCTGGCCTACCTCGCGTTCGACGCACCCTTCACGCGAACCGACGCCGCGGGGTTCGCCGAGCAAAACGGCATCGATCTCGCCGAGGCGATCCAGCCGCCGGGTGGTTTTCGCACGCGCCGCGACGTCTTCCTGCGAAAACTCGACTATGAGCGCGTCCGTCCGGTGTCCGGGCGCGAGGACGCCGCCGTTTGCCTCGCCGATGCGAAGCTCATTTGCGGCGAACTGGGCGAGGGCACGCGGCTGCCGGTGAAAAATCGCTGGTTCGATCTCGAAACGCTCGTGGGCCGGTCAAGCGTGGCGCGCGAATTCGCCGGCGGCACGTTCGCGGTCTTTCGGCTCGCCCCGCCCGACTACCACTGGTTCCACGCGCCGGTCTCCGGGCTCGTGCGCGAGAGCTACCCGCTCGCGGGGCGTTACTTCAGCGTCAACCCCCGGGCGATCCGCGCGCTGCCCCACGTGTTGTCGGACAACGCGCGCGCGGTCGCGATCATCGACACCGACATCGAGGGCGGCACGGGGATCGGGCTCGTCGCCGTGATCCCCGTCGCGGCGCAGGTGATCGGAAAAATCGTCTGGGCGTCGAGCGAGCGCGGCTACGACGAGCCCAAGGTGGTCGCGCCGGGTCTTTTCGTTCAACGAGGCCGACCGATGGGCTTTTTCGCGCCGGGCAGTTCCACCGTGGTCGCGCTGTTTCAGCCCGGCCGCATCCTGAGCGACAGCGACCTCACCGCCCTCATGGCGCGGGACGACGTGCCGACGCTCTACACCGAGGATGTCTTCGGCCGGCGCGCCGCCGAGGTCGCCGTGCGCGTCAATGAGAGTTTCGCGACGAGGATGTGAAGCGCGGCGCGCGACAACTTACCCCCAAGCTCATCGCGCGATCCGCAGTTCCTTGGCGATGCCCTCGGCGAGCCACAACCGAATCAGGGTTTGATAGGGGATGGATTTGAGCGTGGCGATTTTCCGCAGGGCGATGATCTGCGCCTCGTCGAGCTTCACGGACACGTTTTTCAGCCGGCGCTTTCGCTCGCCTTTGAGAATCTGATCGCGAAGCTCCTCGTCGAGGGCAAACTCGACCGGTCGCTCCTCCAGTTCGCCGAGCACGCCGTGGCGGTCATAAAACGCGGCGGGGTCCGCAATCCGTTCGTTTTTCGTCTTCGCGCTCGCCATGGCCTACCCCTTCCCGTGACGCTCGTAATAGCGCCGTTCCGCCCGCCCCATGTCCCAACCCGTGATGACGCGGATGAGGCCGCGTTCACGCTCCTCGAACACGATGACCAGCAGGCGGCCGGCATGTGTGCTTCCGAAGGCGGCATAATGACCCTTCTTCGTCTTCCGCACCAACGGAGAACGGGCCAGGACCTGCTCAGCCTCTTCGGGTTCGATCCCGTGGCCCAGCGCGAGGTGGAGTTCGTTTCCGTCGTCCCATTCGAAGTCTCGAATGCGCAAGCCGCCTCCGATAATGGTCATACATTAGAGGACAAATGCCACGACGTCAAACCGTTCGCACGGTCCGGCCCGATTGGCCGCCCCTTCCCCGCCCCGCGGATCCCTCGCCGATCCGACCTACTTCGCGTCTCGAACGCACCGCACCCGGATGGGGTTCAAGACTTCTTTCGAATCCCGCAGGATCGTCGCATCGCGGAAGTGGATCGTCCAAGCTTGCGTGGTGACCGGCGTCGTCTCCGTGGCGCTCCAGAATTGTTCGCACGAGCCTCTCAGATCCGCCGGCCAATAGCACCCCAATGCCTGCCCCCCGTACCCGTCGCATCCTTGCCAGCACTCCGGGGGGTTGCAGGACTCGGAGTCGGTGCATTCGTCCGTGATGAGACACGAGCCGCCCGTCATGGTCGCCTCGCAGATGGTGATCAACGAGCGCAGTTCCGAGATCGTGGGAAGCCGCCATCCTTCCGAAAGACTCTCGCAGTGGTCCTGCGCCTCTTCCCACCCGGTCTCCTCCCCGCTCGGCTCGACCTCCCACGTGAGGTCCGTATTCTCGTCCGTCCACGTTCCATCGTCCGTGTCGTCGTCCGTCACTTCGCCCCAACGAACGCACCACGTATTCCGGTCGTAAGATTCGGCCATCGGATGGATGCCGGCATCGTTGAATTCCACCTGCCAGAAGCTTCGGATCTCCGAGTCATCCTCCACCTCGGTGGAAGACCAGACTTCGCCAAACGGAAACCAACTGTACAGGTCGCAGTAACCGCCCTCGCTGCCGGGGCCTTCGTTGGGAAACATTTTGCAGGCCTCGCAGTCGTCCATCGTCCAGCAGTCGCTCTCGGCGCAGTCATCCGTCACGCCGCACGAGCCCCCGGTTTCCGCGGCGGGGCAACCGCGGATGATCGATCGAAGCTCCGAGATCGTGGGAAGCCGCCAGTCGTCGTACCCATCGAATTCGAGATCGGCGCAAAACGCCTCGGCCTGGTCGTGCTTCTTCTTGAAGATCGGTGTGTCGCGGTAGAGCATCAGTTCGTATCCGGAATCGTCGTCGTCCGTGCTGTCGTCGTCATCGTCGTCGTCGCCTGTGTCGTCGTCGTCATCGACTGGGACTCCGGAGTCGTCATCGTCGTCGCCCCCGAAGGACGCGCGATCGTCGTCGTCGTCGCCGCAGCCCGCGACGATCGCCGTGAGAATCGAAACCAGCGCCAGCATCGCAACCAAGGTGCGGGAAAGCATTCCGAATTCCTTCGTGAAGAGTTCGTCGGATTACTGAGAAAAATCCGGGATCTACGGCCAGAAATTGCCGTGAAAACCATTACAATATTTCAGGCCCCCGTCAAGTCGGTGCGTGACCTGGCAGACGTCGAAAATGACCAGGGCGAGGAACTGCACTTCGACCGCTTTCCGCCGATGGGCGAACGTTTGGGAGGTTGGCGTCTGAACGATCGTTCAACGCGGCCCTTCCCTTGCGCGGCGCGATTGCGTACAAACAATCGTTTCGCAATTCGCGCCGAAGGGCTTCGCCATGAATCGCAAAAGTGTTCGCCGGGTCGTGTGGGGAGTGTGCGCGCTCGTCCTGATCGCATCGCCGGGTTTCGCGCTCGACCTCGTGTCGCAGGACCCGCGTTTCGAGACCTTCGTGATTGGAGTCGAGGAGCCCGTCACGCTCGTCTTCGACGCATCGCTTGCGCCCGCATCCGTGACCACGGACAGCGTGTTTCTGACGCGCGTCGATGACGCCAGCGTCGTCGCGACGAGCGTCGCCGTGGGGACGACGAACATCGCGGACGACACAGTGGTGCTGACGCCGGACGACGACCTGCGTTTCGGAGTGCGTTACCGGCTCACGGTGACCGGCGACGTGGAGGACACGGGCGCGAACGCGTTTTCGGGCGGTTACCCGTTCGGGCGCGAGTTCGTGCCCAACGTGCCGCGCGACCTGGATGTTCCGATCTGCGCACCCAACGATTTCAACTGCCTGATCTCGCTCACCGCGCCGTTTGTCGGATTCGATCCCACGGACCCCGAGGGCACGAACCCGAACAAGATCTACACGATCCCCGGCGTATCGGCGACCGAGGCGTGGAAGTGGGCCACGGGCCGGCCGGACGTGGTGATCGCGGTCATCGACGACGGCATGTCCACCTACGGCGACCCCGATCTGCGCGACCGGTTCTGGATCAACACGGGCGAAACCCCCGAGCCGCGCATCGGCGACGCGCCGTGCGGTGTGTACGACTGCAACGACGACGGCCGCGTGTCGGCGTCCGACTGGGCGCTGGACAACCGCGTGCTCGCCGAGTCGGGTGCGGACCCGGTGGATGTGTCGCACCTGCTCGCTGCGTTTTCGGACGGCGTGGACGACGACGGCAACGGTTTCACCGACGACATCTCGGGCTGGGACTTTTTCCGCGACGTCAACGAGGTGCTGGGCGTGGACGAATTCCCCGAGGGCACGCACGGCGATGGCGCGGACAACATCGTCGGCACGCCCGAAAACGGCAGCGGTTCGCTGATCGGCTTCTGCCCGAACTGCACCTTCCTGCCGCTGCGCACTTCGGACGCGGTGATGGTGGATTACAACCTGGTGGGGGCGGCGGCGGATTACGCGCTCGCGACCGGCGTGGTGAAGGTCATCAGCATCGCCATGGGCGCGATGAACTACAATGCGGCCGCGCATCAGGCGATCATCGACGCGGCCGACGCGGGCATCCTGACCGTCGCGCCCGGCGGCGACCTTCTGGGCTTCCAGAATATGTGGCCCGGCGCGGGCGAGGATGTGCTGAACGTTAAAGCACTATTCCCATTTGCGCCGATCGAAATTCTCGGGCCGATCTCGGTGGAGCTCGCCGCGTTCACCGAATCGTACTGCACCAATTACGGCGCGCACACGCACATCTCGATGCCCGCCGGTCACATCTGCACGTCGGAAGCGACGGCGAACGTGTCGGGCAGCGCGGCGCTCATCATTTCGCGGGCGCGCGACATCGGCATCGAGCTGTCGGCGAACGAGGTGAAGCAGATCATCATCATGAGCGCCGACGACATCTACGAGCGGTGCATTTCGCTGGTCGAGGGCCCGTCGGGCGGCGGGGTGTGCCGTCACGGGTGGGACGAGCACTTCGGGTATGGGCGCCTGAACCTCAAGAAGGCGTTCGACATGCTCGGCTACCCGGAAGAGAGCACGCCGCCGATGATCCCGCCGGTCGCGCGCATCCGCAAGCCGATCTGGTGGACGGTGCAGGACCCCGAGACGCAGCCCGCGGTGACGGTCGAGGCGCAGATGAGCGCCCGGACTGCCGAGTACCGCTGGGAGATCCAGGGCGCGGCGGGGCATCAGCCCTACAACCGCGATTTCGTGGTGCTCGCGTCGGGCACAGAGACCGACGAGGTAGACGGCCCGATCGCCACGGTGGACGTGTCGTCGCTGATGAAAAAGGCCGAGTGGTCGCGCCCGCCCGAGGATGAAAACGACAAGACGATTACGATCCGCCTGCAGGTGTTTTACGACAAAGCGGGTAAAACGGTGATGGGCGAGGACCGCAAGTCGATCCAGCTCCACGCCGACCGCGATCCCGAGACCGGCATCATGGACAATTTCCCGATCGCGCTCGGCGCGTCGGTCGAGTCGAGCCCGCGCGTGGTGGATCTCGACGGCGATCCCGACGGTCGCATGGAGATCGTCTTCGCGACGTCGATGGGAACGGTCGAGGCGTTCAAGGTCGACGGCAACACCGGTGAATGGGCCGAAGCGCCGGGCTTCCCCGTGGACATTTCGGGCGACGGTTCATTCTTCGCCGACGGCATTCTCGGCGCGGTGGCGATCGGCGATCTGCTGGGGGACGGCCTGCCCAAGATCGTCGCGGCCACGCTGGGTGGGCGCGTCTACGCCATTCACCACGACGGCAACCTGAACCCCGACGGACCGATCGTCGAAGGCTTCCCCGTCGAGGTTGATCCCAACGAAAACGCCGACAGCTTCGATTTCGGTCACGGCAACGCGATCGTCGCGTCGCCCGCCCTCGCGGACCTGGACCTCGACGGCGCGCTCGAGATCGTGATCGGTAGCTACGACCAGAAGGCGTATGCATGGAGCCCGTTCGACGGCGACACCGACGGCGAGGCGGACCGGCTACCCGGCTGGCCCGTGCTGCTCTCGTCGCTGCCCGGCGTCGTGCCCGCGAACAAGGTGTGCGGCGACGCGCTGCCCGCGCAGGTGCTGGGCAGCCCGGCGGTCGCGATTCTCGATCCCGACAACGCAAACGCCGACATCGCCGAGCACCCGGCGGTCGTGATCCCGACGTCCGAGGTCTGCTCCGAATTCGACCTGCTGCCCACGAGCCGCATGTACGCGGTGTATTGGAACGGCACCGAAAACGCCGACGGACCCTTCCTGCCCGGCTGGCCGGCCGAGTTGTATATGCCGCTCGGCGACGCCATCCCGATTCCGCCGCTCACGACCGGCGCGAACAACTCGCCCGCGATCTGGATCGACGACGAGGGCATCGCGAACATCAGCGCCGGCGGATTCCTGTGGTTCCCCGCCATGGTGAAATACGATGGCGTGCACGCGAACGCGAACACGTTCATCGCCACCGACCGCCTGAACGTCACGACGGCCAGCAACGGCACGTTCGCGCGGTTTGGACTCGACGAGAAGATGCACTTCTTCCTGCCCACGGTGGGCCTGCTGAACATCATCGACAAGTTCCTGAAGCTCGAAAGCTGGAACATCGTCGGCTTCGATCTGGAAAGCGCCGACGTGGCCGTGCAGGTCTTCCGCGAGCGATGGGAAGACGTTCAGATCTTCGTGAACCCGATCGTGGCCGACATCTCCGGCGACAACCTCCCCGAGGTCATCGCGGGCTCGGGCGGCTACAACCTGCGCGCGTACGACATCAACCGCGAGCAGCCCGAGGGCTGGCCCAAGCCCATCCACAACTGGGCGATCGCGTCGGTCGCCGTCGGCGATCTCGACCGCGACGACCATCTGGAAGTCGTGCTGCCCACGCACGAGGGCAACCTCTTCGCGTGGAACACGCGCGGCCGCGAATGCAAAAACGACCGCGCAAATTCGGACTGGTGGACGTTCCGCCACGACGAGCGCAACACCGGCGCGTATCACACCGACACGCGCGCGCCGCGCATGGTCACCGATCTCGTGGTGGAGGATTTGGGCGGCGGCGAGTTCCGCCTCACCTTCGCCGCGCCGGGCGACGACGGCGGCTGCGGCAAGGTCGAGGGGTACGACGTGCGTTATTCGACGAGCGCCGACGCGAACCTGAACGAACGCACGACATTCCTCAACGCCTCCGCGGCGACGATGTCATCGGGCGACCCGGCGATGGGCGGGCAGAAGCAGACGCTCGTCGTGAGTGCGCCGGACGCGCAGGCGTTTTCGATCCGCGCCTTCGACGACGCGGGGCAGGCGAGTTGGCCGAGCGGCGTCGCCTATCCGCAGTCGGGCGGGGACGACGACCTCGATGGCGATCCCGACACGGCCGACGACGATGACGACGATGCGTCAGCACCTTCAGGCGACGACGATGACGACGACGGGTGCGGGTGCTGATCCCTTAACTCAAACCCTCTCCAGCCGTGCGGGAGAGGGGAGCCCAAGCGGAGCGAGGGCGAGGTGAGGTTCGGTTCGAAAGACCAACGACCGCTCCTCACCTCCGCGTGCGCGGCATGTTCCACGCCTTGCGCTTCTCCCACAGCGTCTTGGTAGTTATACCGAGGTACTGCGCGAGTTCCTTCTCCGTGTGCTGGTCCTGGAACCGCGTGATGAAGTCCTTGGTGTAGTCGGTGATCGACAGCTTCTTGTCGAGCGCCTCCTGACGGAAGCGATTGCGTCGCTCGTAGCCGCGCCGTTCGAGGAAAATCGGCAAGTCCGCACCGACGATCTCCGCGCCCTCTTCCATGAGCACGATGGTCTGCTCGAAGACGTTTTCGAGCTCGCGCACGTTTCCCGGCCAGTCGTAATTCATGAGCATCCCCAGCGCCTCGGCGGAGATGCCGGCCACGCGTTTGTCGAGTCGCGCCGCGAACTTTTCGATGAAGTGTTTCGACAACACGGGGAGATCGTCGAGCCGATCGCGCAGGGGCGGAATCTGGATGTGGACGACGTTGAGCCGGTAGTGCAGGTCTTCGCGGAAACGACCCTCGTTCACCTCCGTGCCGAGGTCCTTGTTGGTCGCCGCGACGATGCGGATGTCGAGCTTGATCGGCCGGCGGTCGCCGACCTTCATGATCTCCTCTTCCTGAATCGCGCGCAGCAGCTTGACCTGCATTTCGAGGGGCAACTCGCCGACCTCGTCCAAAAACACGGTGCCGCCCTGGGCCTTTTCGAACAAACCTTCCTGGGTGGAGACCGCGCCGGTATAAGCGCCTTTGACGTGGCCGAACAGTTCGGCTTCCAGCAGGTTTTCGGGGATCGCGCCGCAATTCACCACGATCATCGGGCGACCGGCGCGCGGGCTCAGGGCGTGGATCGCCTTGGCGAACAATTCCTTGCCGGTCCCGGATTCGCCGGTCAGCAGTACGGTGCTTTTGTACGGCGCGACCTTCTTGATCACCGTCAGAACGCGGGCGAGTTCCTTGCTGCGCCCAACGATGTTGGCGACGAGATCGACGGTCTCGGGCTCGGTCATGCTCGGCCTCCGTGCGCCACGTTTTGGATGAACCTCGGTTTTAGTATTACAATTTTTCTGACAAGACACAACCCGAGGCACTCGGATGCATGACGAATTTTCGTGAGGTCCGACGGGCGCGCTCGCCCCGAAGACCCCGGAGACGCAAACGGCCATACGTGTAACATATTGATTATCATGAGATTTTTTGACCAGCGGTGCGCGGGCGGGTCAGCGGAAGCGCGTCGCGCCGCGATGACGAAATTTTTAGACTGTTCGCAACACCCGGATCGGACGTATAATTCGGGCCTCCTTCAAGGATGTTTACCGCCCGCGACCGGGCAAAGGAGGGTTCCATGAAGGATCGACTTTTCGAACTCGTGATGGTGGTCATGATCGCCGCGGCGACCTTCGCAATGACGGCGTGCGGCGGCGCTGATGACGACGATGACGACGACGATGACGACAGCGGTTACGGCGACGACGACGGCGGTTCCGACTGGCGCGACGCCGTGCCCGACCCGGCGAGTCTGGCGCTGGCGCTTCCCGGCGAGGACAACGTACCCGAGAAAGCGCCGGGGGAGCTGGCCACGCTCTACCACGCCACCGTGGACTACACCCGCGAGGTGAACGCCCACATCATGTATTACCTGTCGTCGATCGACGAAATCACCAGCTATCCGCCGACCGAAGAAACGAGTGACGCGGCCACGTGGGGCCCGTGGATCGAGGACGGACTGTCGCCCGTCGAGATGCAGTTCGTGATCGAGCGCGTGTCGGACGAACACTATTCGTATCGTCTCGACTGGCGTCCGAAAACCGGCGGCGATTGGGTGACGGTGTGGACCGGCGAGGTCGAGACGTCGGTCGAGACCGAGCGGCGCGGCGTCGGCCAATTCACGATCGACTTCACGGCCGCGTGGGAGCTCGACCCGACGATCAACGAGCGCGGCACGATCGAGGTCGATTACGACACGCTCACCGACGGACGGCTCATCACGATCTCGGCGATCGAGTTCTGCGGCGACGAGAACGACGCCGACAATGACAGCGTGCCATGCCCGACGAACGCGGTGTACGAATACCACAACCGGGCCGACAACTCGGGTTATTTCGAATTCGACTACTGGGACGACGTGCACTACAACGAATACGCTGGCGCCGAGTACGCGGCGTACGAGCACGTGTGGTTCAATACCCGGTGGGAAAGTGACGGCACGGGCCGCAGCGACGTCATCATCACCGACGGCGACATCCCGAATATCGTCGAGGACGAATACCAACTCGTGTCGTACACCGGCTCCGAGTGCTGGGCGTCGGACTTTTTGCGCGGCTACTACATCGAGGAGGCGAACTTCGACCCGGCGTATTCATACGTCGTGCTGGAGGAGGGCGACGACACGATGTGCGCGTTCGAGGCCGATCCGCCCGACGTCGATTAATTTCCCCCGGACGTTCAAACGGCCCGCGCCCCAGTGGACGCGGGCCGTTTTCCATTTCACGTGTCGCCGCGGGGCTCGAACTGAAATACCGCGTGCGCGATCGAGAATTCATCCGCGACGAAGTGACGCAACCGGTGCGCGAGTTCGCTCTGCTCGGCGAGCGGCAGGTCGCGCGCGAGTTCCACATAGGCTGTCATCGCGTGCATGCCCGAGGTGATGGTCCACACGTGAACATCGTCAACGAGGGCGATCTCGGCGAACTGGTCGCGGATACGCGAGGTGACTACGGCGGTCTTCACGTTGCGAGGCGATTCTTCCAGCAGGATGCGCACGGAATCGCGCGTGAGCCCCCACGCCCAGATCAAGATCACCACGCAGATCAGCACCGACAGCACGGGATCGATCCACAACCAACCGGTCCAGCGGATCATCAACGCGCCGCCGACGATGGCGACGGACGAGAGCGTGTCGCCGACCATGTGCAGAAACGCTGAGCGGAAATTCAGGTCGTCGTGTCCGGCGCCCGACAGTACAAACGCGGTCACGATGTTGACGACGAGGCCGAAGATCGCCACGACCAACATCTGACCCGCGAGGATGGGCTGTGGCGACATGAGCCGCTCCCAGGCTTCACGCGCGATGAAGAACGTGATGGCCGCGAGGGTGATCGCGTTGAAAAGTGCCGCCAGGACCTCGACGCGGTAGAGCCCGAAGCTGCGCTCGGGCGTGGTCGGCCGCGACGCGACGGCGATGGCGACGAGGCTGAGACCAAGGGCAAATGCGTGCGTGAACATGTGCCCGGCGTCGGAGATCAGCGCCAGGCTGCCCGTCCAGATGCCGCCGACGATCTCGACGGCCATGGTCGTCGCCGTGATCGCGACCGCGATGCGCAGGCGGCGCTTCTCTTCCGGGCGGTGCGTCACGCCGTGGGAGTGGCCGTGGTGGTCGTGATCGTGCCCATGCTCATGGTCGTGATCGTCGTCATGTTCGTGCCCATGCTCATGCCCGTGATCGTCGTCATGTTCGTGGTCGTGCTCGTGATCGTGCCCTTGGCCATGCTCGTTATCGTCGTGGCCGTGACCGCGATGTCCGCCCCCGGCGCGCAACGCGTCGAGCGGTTTGTGTTCATGTCGCATTCGGGTTCCTCCTAACGCAATACGAGCCGCAGCGTGTCCTTCAACTCGGAGAGGGCGTGTTTCGTGCGTCCGTCCTTCACGGCGTCGATGATGCAGTGCTCCAGGTGATCTTCGAGCAATTCCTTGCGCGCGGCCTCCATCGCCTTCATCACGGCGGCCATCTGCTGGAGCAGATCGGCGCAGGGCCGATCCTCGTCCACCATGCGACGGATCGATTCGACATGCCCCGCGATGCGCGCGAGACGCTTCGCGACCGAATCACGTTTTTTGTGTTGAGAGTGGCCCATATCCTATCCTCCTGGAGAGGATAATAGCAGGTACGGGATTTCGCGCAAGTGAGCTGAAATCGGTGAAGGTCGTGAAGTGTCGTTGTTCCGTTCGGCGTCTATTCCGCCCCTGTCATCCCGAGCGGAGCGAAGCGGAGTCGAGGGATCCCCCAAGTCTTCAACCCTGAAGGGATTCCTCCACTCCGTTCGCTACGCTCATTCCGGTCGGAATGACAGGCGATCCCGTCGCGGTTCGCCACCAACCATACCCGGTCCGCGGAAGAACCCTACGGTTGCTGTAGAAACGCCGTCACATCACCGGCGAGGCGCATCATCGCCTTTTCGAACGCGGCGTGCTCGGCGCGGCGCACCGTCTCGTAGGAATTGGCGTCGGACGACGTGGTGCGCGTCAGGTAGTCCTCGGTGAACACACCCGACCAGACCACAACGCCGGTGCGCACGTGCAGTACCACGGCCTCGACCGCGCAGTAGGAGCGTGACTCATCGGCCGCGAATTTTTTTTGGCTCGTGTAGGTCCAGTTGGCGCTGCGGTAGATGAGCAGGAGTTCGGACTGGAACCGCGCCGCGGCCTCGCGCAGCAGCGGGATCGACATGTCGCGGGGAACCAGCATCGACGGCATCATGCGCGCGTCGGACACGCGTGGCGCTGTTTTGAGCGCAGTGAGGAACCGTTCGGTCCACTGGCGGTCGAGCGCCGCCATTTCCTCGGACCAGTATCCGTACTCGGGCCGCTGCTGGAATTTCACCACCGAAATCCGTGCGCTTTCTGGCAACGTGATGGTGGAGCCCAGAATCGCCGCGATATCCTCGCCGGAGATCACCGCCTTGTCGCTCGCAAACAGCGACGTCGTCAGATCCAGGCCGCCGCGATAGTCCTGCTCCGCGGCGACGTTACGCGTTTCGGCCTCCTTGCGCGGCATGGACGCGCACGCGCTGACAAACGCGGTGGACGCCAGCGCAAACACG
The DNA here is from genome assembly GCA_020845895.1 of Deltaproteobacteria bacterium. Taxonomy (NCBI): domain Bacteria; kingdom Pseudomonadati; phylum Myxococcota; class Myxococcia; species Deltaproteobacteria bacterium. The sequence continues at coordinate 17,941 of JADLEX010000115.1, forward strand.
ATCACGCAGATCCAAAGAACGCGACGACGCGGCATGAAATCCCCCGATATCGGTGTTTATTGCAGGATCGCCCGCACGGCCGACGCGTAAATCTGCTCCGTATCCAGCGAGAAGTCGAGATCTTCCTCGTAGTGATCGGGGTGCCCCATCGGGTGACGGTCCGCGGCGGGAACCATGTAACCGATCGCGTCGCCGCACAGACCCAGGTGCATGAGGATCGGGGCGGGCGAGAGGTGCGCGAAGCCGTCCATCGCGGGAAACGCGGTCTCACCCCACTCCTCGCCGAAGTCCACGACGCTCGCCTCGCGACCCACCATCGTTTCGGGAAACGTCTCGCCCGGCGACGAGATCAGCGCGACCGCCCCCACGCGCACCAGCGCGAGCCGCTCGTCGGCGCAGCCCAGCGGCCCGCAAAACGCCCGGTCGCCCCGCACCACGTCGTCCCAGTCGTATTCCACGAGCCCGGCGACGAACGCGGCCATCATGATCGGATTGCGCACGGGGATCTTCAGCGGCTCGACACGCACCGAAAAATCCGGATTCGCGTCGTCACCCGCCGTCTCGATCGCGTCGGCGGCGATGTCCGCGATCACGTAGCCCAAGCTTCGCGCCTTGTCCCAGCCGGGTTCCTGCAAATACACCGGCTCGCCGCCGTCCAGAACGGGGTCGCCGTCCTCGTCGCGCGCGGGCACGGCGACACCCGTCGGCGTGGACAGGCCGCCCACCGCGCCGGTGGCGTAAACCACGCCGCCGCCGAGCCGCGATTCGAGCCGCGTGCGCGCCCAGCGCGGAAAGTCCGCCGTCACCATGTTCTGGCCGATCATCACCTCGGGGTGAGAGTGCCAGTTCAGCAGCGTGGCGACGGTGTCGCCGGTCTCGCCGACAAACGACGCCACGGACAGTGTCGACACGGTCACGTCGGGCTCGCGGATGTCGGCGATCAGCGTGGGTTCGTTCGAGCCGGGTTCGTTCACCTCGGCGCTCGCCGCGCGCATCGTCACCGGCTCGAGGCGCGACCACGTGTCGATGACGAGCTGCTCCACCGTGTCCTGAATGAAACGCATGTAGGTCGGCGACACACCACTGTCGAGCAGATTGGGGCCATAGACGCCGACGAGGTCGGGCGCTTCGTGCGTGTGCGTGGACGCGATGAGCACGTGATCGGGATCGAGGCCGAATTCGCCGAGCGCGCCCTGGATGTCGCGGATGCGCGAGAGCGTGAATCCTGTGACATCGAGGGCGACATACACCACGTGCTCGCGGCCCTTCGCGATGGCGATCGCCCGCGCCTCGAGATCGTCGTGAACGCCCTCGCCCGCGCGCGCCGGCCAGATGCCGCCCAAATACACGGGCTCGGGATGATTGGCGCTATTGGGAGAAATGATCGCCGCGCCCGCCGCCGCGTAAAGCCGCCCGTCGTCGGGGGGCCAGATGCCGTTCAGGTCGGGTGCGTCGTCGTCATCGGGCGAGACGGCGTCGTGTGCGCCGCCGCCCGCGTCATCAACGTCGTTCTCGTCAAACGCGCAGGCGGAAGCGAAGACCACAAGCAGAACCAGCAGTATTGTCCGCATTCGGTTCACTTCTTGGAAATATGAATCGGCGCGCCGGCGGCGACCTCGGCGGCTTCCATCACGGCTTCCGAGAGCGTCGGGTGCGGGTGGATCGTCGCCATCAGGTCTTCCAGCGTCGCGCCCATCTCGATCGCCAGCGCGACCTCGGCGATGAGTTCCGACGCATGCGGCCCGACAATCCCCGCGCCCAGGATTAGCCCGCTCGCTTTGTCGGCGATGATTTTCGCAAATCCATCCGAGGCGCCCATCGTGCGCGCGCGGCCGAGCGCGGTGAGCGGGAAACGCCCGACGGCGATCTCGCGCCCGTTCGCCTTCGCTTCAGCCTCTGTCATGCCAGCGGTCGCGATTTCGGGATTCGTGTACACCACGGCGGGCACGGCCCGGTTGTCGTAGGCCGACGGGAGCCCGGCGATCACCTCCGCCGCGACCTTGCCCTGGCGGCTCGCCTTGTGCGCGAGCATCGGCCCCGGCGTGACGTCGCCGATCGCGAAGATGTGCGGGACCGACGTGCGGCAACACTCGTCGATCGCGATCAGGCCCCGCTCGTCCAGAGCGACACCCGCAACGTCGAGCCCGAGGTCCTCGGTGTTAGGCCGCCGCCCGACCGCCACGAAGACCTGCTCGAACGCGCGTTTTTCGACCTTGCCGCCGGTCTCGATCTCGGCGGTGAAACCCGTCTTCGTTTTTTTCAGCGCGACGACCTTGGAGGCGAGCAGCACGGCTTCGAAGGTCTTTTGCGCGCTTTTCGCCACGACGCGGGCGAGATCCGCCTCGGTGCCGGGCAGCAGGTTCGGCGTGAGTTCGACGACCGTGACCTTCGACCCGAGCCCCGCGTAAACGAATCCGAGTTCGAGACCGATATAGCCGCCGCCGACGACGAGCAGTGTCCTGGGCACCTTGGGAATGGCGAGCGCGTCCGCCGCCTGCCAGACCGGCAAGCCTTCGGCGAAGACCGGCACAACCGGGCGCGAGCCCGTGGCGATGACGCATTGGTCGAAATCGATCGCCGAAACTTCGGGCGACGAGTCGTCGTCGCCGGTGATCTTGATCGACGTGGCGCTCGCGAAACTCGCGCGGCCGTGAACGATCTCGACGCCCCGCGCCTTGAGCAGCGCGCGCACGCCGTTTGTGAGCCCGTCAATTACCGAAGCGCTATGACGTCGCAGCGCCACGTGGTCGATCGTCATGCCGGTGAATTTCACGCCGAACGCCGCGGCCTCGCGCGCCGCTTCGGCCACTTCGACGGCGTGGATGAGCGTCTTGGACGGGATGCACCCCTCGATCAGGCACACGCCGCCGGGGCGCTCGCGCAGCTCGACGAGCGCGACCTCTTTGCCCAGATCCGCCGCGCGCAGCGCCGCGACGTATCCCCCCGGGCCCGCGCCGATGACGGCGACCTGCGTCTTTTCGCGAATGCTACCGACGACCATGCGCACTCCGCCGCTTGTGGGAAGCGCGCATTGTAGGGGGGCCGCGATGCGCGGGCAAGTTTGAGCGACCCTGTTCCATTTCGCTGGGCGGGAATAGACTGTTGGAAATCTCACGATCGAGAAGGGGCTGGGCCATGCGTTACGCTTCGTGGTGGGCGATGTTGGCGGCGATGCTGTTGGCGAGTGCCTCGGTCGTGGCCTGCGGCTGCGGCGACGATGACGACGACTCCGGGGGCGGCAACGAGGACGACGACGCGGATGATGATGACGATGACGCCGATGACGACGCCGACGACGATCTCGATGACGACGACGAGTGCCTGAACACCGAGACGGATCTCGACTACGACTGCAACGGCACGACCGACGAGTGCGAATCGTTCACCTACGACGCCGACGGCAATATGCTCACCGACACCAACGACATCGGCTGCGACGGACCGAACGCGGGAGACACGTGCTACGCCTACGTCTACGACGCGCAGGGCAACAACACCGCGCGAGCGCGCGACGACGACTGCGACGGCACGGACGACGTGTGTTACGAGATGACTTACGACGCGAACGGCAACGAGATCACGTATCAGTACGACACCGACTGCGACGGCACGGTTGAATATTGCGCCGAGTCGGTTTTTGACGCACAGAATCGGGAGATCAGTTACACCAGCGACACGGATTGCGACGGCACGGACGACGAGTGCGGCGTATTCACCTACAACGCCGAGGGCTTGCGGGACGAGATGCGCGCCGACGAGGGCTGCGACGGGTCCGACGACCGGTGCTACACGTCGACCTGGGACGAGAACGGCAATGAGATCGCCTACGACAGCGACGACGGCTGCGACGGCACCGTGGACGACTGCTCGACGACGACCTACAACGAGGACAATCATCCCATTTCGTACACAGTCGATGTGTTCTGCAACGGACCGAGCGTCGAGGACTGGTGCGGCGTCATGGTTTGGGACGACGATCTGCAGATGTCGAGCGCGATGGACTTCGGCTGCGACGGCACCGACGACCTGTGTTTCGAGAGCACGTGGGAATGCTAAGAGATTCCGCCCCGGCCAGGCCGCGCATCATCATTCCGCGAGGTTGCCATGAGTCGTTGGAGTCGCGCGCGAATCGTCCTTTCCGTGGTCTTTGGCTGCCTGATCCTCGCCTCCGTGCTCGCGGTCTGGTGGAGCGCGCCGTGGGTACGCCGACCACCGATCAGCCACGAGGACGCGGAAGCGACGCTCGAGGAATACACCAAGATCGTCGATCGCATGGCCGCGCTCCCCGGCGAGGACCACGCAGCGCTGGAAGCGCTATTCGCGCGATGGAAGGATCGTCTCGAGTCGTCCCAAACGCCGCTGCGCGACGAAACCGCGTGTCCGATGCTGCCGGATGATTTTGGACCCGCGACCGCGCCGTTTCTGGCCGACGCACGAACACTGTCGGAAGAGATGGCGACCATCGTCGATGACGGTCTTGCGCTGCGCCAACTCGCCGGACCGGAGGACGACATTCTCGATTTCACACCGCTCCGCGAGTCGATGCGTTGGGAGGGTGCGCTGGCGATCCTCGACGCGCGCGCGGGCGACAGCGCCGCCGCCGCTCGGCGAATCGAACGCCTCGGACGCATCTCCGAGGGCGTCGTTGGCGCGCCGGTGCTCATTCACGTGCTCATGGCTGCGGCCATGGACGGCATCGCCGACTTGGCCGTGCTTTCCGCCGCACCGCGCCTCGGCGCCGGGAAGTTGACGGCCATCGTCGAAGGCCGCCGCGCACGAACACGATACGACGATGCCTTCCGCGAAAGCGTCGCGATCGAGGCCGTGTGGATGAGCCGTAGTTTGCCGACCGACTTTTCGTCGATGCGAATGCTCGACAGGGAGGCCGATTCGATTCACGACCATCTGATGTCAATGTTGTTCGCGACCGGTCCGCGCCGGACGGCAATTCGCGAGCGCGACGTTTATCTGTACATCACGCGGGACTATCTCTCGCACCTCGATGAGGACACGCTCTCCGACACCGATCCATTGAAACGATTGCGAGACCGGGGAGTGCGATCCGTCGTCGCAGAGATGGGGTGGCCGAATATGCCCACGCTGCGTGCGAAGCTGCGGGAGATGCAGAAGCGCTTCGACGCCGTCACGGCGTTTCTGGAGCGCGTCGCCGCGAGCGGAATCGGCGGCCTTGGAGCGAGCACGTTCCCTTACAACGAAAAGTACGAGATCTGGACGGACGGGCAGTCGGTGTGCCTGAAGTGACGACCGGGCAAACGCGACGGACGGCACACACGACGTGTGCTACGAGGGACCTACGACTCGAGCGTCAACGGAGTCGCCTACCGCATCGACGACCTGTGTTTCGAGAGCACGTGGGAATGCTGAAAGGCGCTCTATTCCTGATCGCGGTTTTTTGCGGGTCGGTCGCCATGGCCGCACCCGCCTACGGACCGGTGATCGATCTGCCCGGCGCGGCGAGCGCCGCGGACCCCTGCCTGATCCGCGTCAGCGACACGTACTACCTATATCCCACGCACACCGGGCGCACCGTCGAGTGCTGGAGCTCGACCGATCTGGTGAATTGGACGTACGAGGGCGTGGTCTGGGGACCGGCGCCGGACGGCGCGTGGAATGACAACATGGTGTGGGCGCCCGAGGTCTTCATCGACGGGGACGACTATTATCTCTACTACACCGCCAACGACAAAATCGGCGTCGCGATCGGCGACGGCCCCACCGGACCCTTTGTCGATGTTTACGACGAGCCCTTCCTCGGCGGCGACCGATGGGAGTTTCTCGGCTATACGATCGACGGCCACGTGTTCCGCGACGACGACCAAAAACTGTATCTGTACGGCACGGGGTACAATCCGCTGAGCATTCTCCGCGTGTGGGAGCTCGACGACCCGATCACACCGACCACTCAGGAAGGAACGCCGGTGTTGGGGCCCGAGGTGCTCGGCTGGGAGTTCGTCGTGCTCGAGGCGCCCTGGATGATCAAACACGACGGCACGTATTACCTGATGTACTCGGGCAACCGCGCCGACACAAACGCCTATGCGATCGGCTACGCCACGGCGACGAGTCCGTTGGGGCCGTTCACCAAATACGACGGCAACCCGATTCTCGCCGCCGACACCGACGCGGGGTTCTACGGCCCCGGCCACCATTCCGTGGTGCGCACGCCCGATGAACGCATGGTCATGGCCTATCACACGAAGATCGCGCCCACGACGGGCTGGGACCGGCTGGTGCGTCTCAATGAGATCGCATTCAACGGCGACGGCAGCCTGTGTGTGGTGCTCGACGAATCCTGTCCCGACCTGACGACCGACGACGATGCCGTGGATGACGACACGGATGACGACGACGTTTTGGACGACGACACGTTCGATGACGATGCGTCTGACGATGATGCGGGCGACGACACGGTCGACGACGATCTACAGGCGTCGGACGACGACGATGCGTCGAGCGGCGACGACGACGATGATGACGGGTGCGGGACCTGACGAATCTTCGTCGGCGCTTCCGGATATCGGCGATTTTTCCGACGGTCGCGGCCCATGAGCGACGTCATTTGACATCGCGCCGATCGGACTTACGTTGTGCGTGCGGACGATCCGCCCCGGTTGTGGGGCGGCTCATTTTTTCCCGACGAAACACTCCACCGAAACGCAAGGAGCCGACGATGATCCGCATCCGCAAATCCGACGAGCGGGGCCGTGGCGACCACGGCTGGCTCAAGTCGAAGTTCAGCTTTTCGTTCGCGAGCTACTACGATCCCGAGCACATGAATTTCCGCGACCTGCGCGTCATCAACGAGGACCTCGTCGCGCCGGACAGCGGATTCCCCATGCACCCGCACCGCGACATGGAGATTATCACGTACATCGTGAGCGGCGAGCTCGAACACCGCGACAGCATGGGCAACGGCGAGGTGATCCGCCGCGGCGAGGTGCAGCGCATGAGCGCGGGCACCGGCATTACGCACAGCGAGTTCAACCCGACGTCTGACCGGACGACGCACCTGTTGCAGATCTGGATCACGCCCGACCGCGCGGGCCACACGCCGAGCTACGAGCAGACGCTGTTTCCCGACGAAGACAAACACGATCGCCTGCGTCTGGTGGCCTCGCCCGACGGCGCGGAAGGTTCCGTGACGATCCATCAGGACACGCGGCTTTTCGCGTCGCTGCTCGGTGCGGGGCGCGAACTCACGCACAACCTCGCGCCCGGCCGTCACGCGTGGGTTCAGCTCATCAAGGGCACGCTCGACGTGAACGGCACGCGCCTCGACGCGGGCGACGCCGCGGCGGTGAGCGCCGAAACTTCGCTCACGCTGCGCGCGGACGCCGACGCGGAGTTGTTGCTGTTCGATCTGCGGTAGGGTGAACCATCCACGACGGCAACCGGGTGCGGTCGCGTCGCTCGCAGCCGCAACCCGACCCCTCGCTATCGACGGACTTCCGAACCCGTCGCACGCACCTTTTCAATTTCGGCCCGGATCTTGAGATACCTGTTCACGTACGTACAACAAGGGTCCTTGTCGTCCGCGGTCGGGCAATACGCGGAATTCAAGTCTTCGAGAAATCCGCTAACCGAGAGGTCCCCATTGATTGGGTCTTCGCACAGAACGGTCTCCTGGTGATCCACGCAGACGCTCAGCGCGACCGTCGCCAGATCGCGACACAGATCTTGTACGAGCGTCCGCTCCTCCTCGATGAGAGGAATGAGACCGGGTTGCCGCAATGTATATTGGTCGATGAAGCGCATGGATTTGGAGAACGTCCGCGTGATGTAGCCGTGCTCCGACGCCAGCAGGTGAGCGCGTCCTTCCTTCCCTTCCTCGCGCAGCCGGGCTCGCTCCTGATCCATTCGACGCAGGACATCGGATGCCAAGGATTCGGACTGCCGAAACTGGGCCGACTTCTCCGCCGCGAATCGCTCTCGGACGACCCGCGATCCTGACCAAAACGCACCGATCAGGCACAGGCTGACCGCAATGACGAACCAGGGACTCTTGAAAATCACGCGGGGAAGGCGCCCGGCGGCGATCTGCGTCAGCTTCTGATCGCTTTCGTTGACGGACTCCTCTTTGATCCGCTTTTCCGTCAATTCCACCCAGTGGCGATACATGGCGGTGATCTGCGCCGCCAGCACCAGCATTGTGACCGCGACGGCGAAACTCGATGCGACGAACGGACCTTCCAGTTTCAGCACTTTCGTCGAAAAGGGAAAGAGTCCGATGGCGATGACGAACAGGCAGAAAAAGAAGTTCGACAATGCCTTGGCCCAGTTGCGAAATTCAAACGGTGTCATCCCGCCCTCCTGTCATGGATTGGCGCTTTTGTTGATTTCTCTCATCGCCTTTTCGACGAACTCTTCCAGGTCGACCGACTCCTGACTCGGTCGGCCTCGATATTGCGGGTCGGCGTTCAACTCACGCATGTAGGACTCCATGTCGCGCGATCCCCCGTAATCGTGCGCGGGCGGTTCGGGCGCAGGCCGGTCAGGCTTGGGAGGTCGCTTTCGATCCGCAACCGGCCGCGATTTCTGCGGAACCAGCACCTCGAGCACTTCCTTCAGCGAGCCCAGTTTCTCCAAGTTTTCCGGATTTGATTCGATCCAATTCCGAATCCACTCGAGATCTTCCTGAAGGCGTTTCATTCGTTGTCCAGCTTCCTGCAGAATCGCGTCCGCCTGCGGCGTTTCCAGAACAACCGGGACCCGATCGTTCGACGATGGGACATTCACGTTCGCGATTTCCTGTTTCAGATTATCCAGCGCCTTAACGGCTTCCTCCCGCCGCGTTTGTTTCACACGGAGCAGGTCGTGGTCCTGCCATTTCTTCATGTCGATCAGTTCGGTTCCGCGGCGCTGGCCAAAGGTTGAGCTCAGTTGGTCGGCGATTTTCCCGACATCGCCTCGTCGGGAATCGTTCGGATTCGTCGCGGTGAATGCCTTCTGCCGTTCAGCCCAGAGCTTCAGGAACAGAAAGAATCGCCCGCAATCCGGCAGATTCGGGTCGAAATCGCAGATGCGAATGGCGTCATCGATCCGATCGGCAAACTCTTCGACCGGCATTTCGGTCGAACGGTTCTCAATTTCGCGAAGGATGTGCGTCAGAATCGCGTGGCTCAGAATCCGCACGGCGTTTTCGCTGGACACCGCTTCGTCGCGTCGCTCGAACGATGCCGGTGGGGCGAGAAACCAAGTTTGGATCTGTCCGCTGACATCTCGGACATCCAAGCGTACGATGGCGCGGTTGAGAAAACTCGTCCGCTGCAACTGCCTGTAGGAGATTTCGCCATTCGCCGGATCTCGACCCGTCGCCACGGACCTGTCGTCCAGTACGGGCAGGATTCGAATGAATTCGTCGTGAATCTGCAAGGTGGCTAGGAAGCTGCCCGCAGGCTGCTCGTCTCCGCTCTTCATGGTCACGCGAACGAGGATTTGACCGGACTCTCCTTTCGCTTCCGCAACGGACGGATAGAGCGCCGCAAGGATGAAGAGAGAAATGAATCCCATTCTCCACAATAGCCTCACGGCTCGCCCCTAAATAAAGGTTTTTCGCTACGTTAATAGATCAATAGGCAGGGAGCGATCGCCTGTCAAATAACAATATTGTTCTCCTAATCAGGTTGTTAACCTTATAGTGTATTCTAAATCATGCAAAGATTTCGAGTTCAACTTCTGAGGTGGCCCGTCAGAACCCGAACCCCACCAGCGGCCACCACCACTTCGCGACGCAGGCGAAGACGATGAGGCTCAGGACGGCCATCGCGCCGCCCATGCGCATGAAGTCCTTCACGGTGAGGTAGCCCGAGCCGTAGATGATGGCGGTGGCCGGCGTGCCCATAGGCAGGATGTAGGACAGGCCCGACGGCAGCGCGACGGCGAACGTGATGACCTCGTAGGGGATACCGTATTTAGGCGCTAGGCTGATGCCCACCGGCATGACGACCGACACGACGGCCGCGTTGCTGATGACCTCGGTGAGCGCGAGCGAAAGAAAGCCGATCAGCACGATCAGCGCGAGCGGCGGCATGTCGATGCGGCCGATGGTGCGCGACACGACCCATTCCGCCGCGCCGGACGAGGAGAGCGCGTGGCCGAGCGCGATCGCGCCGCCGTACATGAGGATGATGCCCCAATTTACGCCCGACTCGACCGCCTCCCACTTCGTGAGGCGGAAGATGAACAGCGCGGCGACGGCGCCGAGCGCGGTGGTGGCGAGTTCGACGCGTTTGTAGAGGAAGACCCAGCATAGGATCGTGAGAATCGTGACGACGGCGATGCCGACCTCGCGGCGCGAAATCGGTCCGCGCGCCGCGCGCATCTCGTGCAGCCGGCTCCGCGCGGTGGCGAGATCCACGGATTCCTCCGGATACGCATAACGCAGCATCAGCAACGCGGCGACGAGCAGGATCAGCACCAGAGGCAGCGAGGCGGTCAGCCAACGCAGGAAACTGATCGACACGCCCGTGTTGGCGGTGAGGATGCCGACCGCGAGCGGATTGCGCGCGCCGCCCAGATACGTGGCGACGCCACCGATGACGCATCCCCAGGCGAGCGCGAAGAAGAAGCTCTTGGCGAACTCGCTCTTGCCTTCTTTCAGCCCCAGCGCGCGCACGAGCGTCATGACGATGGGAAAGGCCATCGCGGCGACGGCGTGCTCGCTCATCCAGAAACTGGCGAAGGCGCAAAACAGCATGATGACCGTGCGCAGGCGGCGGGACGATTGCGCCGCGTGCTCGAACACGAAACACGTGATGCGCTCGGACAGGCCGCACTCGACCAGCACCGCGGAGAGCACGAACGCGCCGAGGATGAAGAACACAGCCTTGTTGCCGAACAGGGCGAAAGCGTCCTCACCCTTCATCACGCCGAGCAGTGGCAGCAGCAGAATCGCGAGCATCGACGTGATGTGCAGCGGGATGACGTTCGAAATCCACAACAGGGCGCACAGCGTGAAAATGCCGACGGTGCGCTGGGCTTCGACGGAGAGGCCGTCCGGCGCGGGGCCGAACGCGACAAGCGCGCCGATCGCGAAAAACACCGCGACGATCGCGTAATGCCAACGCACCGCGAAGGGCGTCTTGAGCGCCTCCGCGGACTCGCTCGGCCACGCGTCGACCGGATGCGCGGATTGCGGCGGCAATGCGGACGGAGTGTCGGACATGGGGCGCATCATCGCCGCGCGCCGCTCGGCCGGTCAACCCCACTGCGGCGATGGGATATGAGGGATCAGGGGGCGTTTTGGCGCCCGCGTCGCGGCCTTGACCCGTCTCGGTCGCCATCGCCAAGATCCGGCGATGCGCGCACGCGTTCCACTCGATCCAGTCGGCCTCGACCGCGCGGCGATTCCCATCGCCGTCGTCGCGATTTCCTTCGCGGCGATCTTTTTCCGCCTGGCCGCGCCGACCCCTCCCGCCGTGGCCTCGGGCTGGCGGCTCGCCGTTGCGGCGCTTGTCCTCGCGCCGTGGTGGGTTCGCCCGTTTGCGCGTGACGCGCGTTTCCGCCGTTGCGCCCTCGTCGCCGGGGCGTTCTACGGCCTTCATTTCGGTACGTGGGTCGCGTCGCTTGGCCTCACCAGCGTCGCGGCGTCGGTCACGCTGGTCACGACCACCCCGCTCCTGCTCGCCGCGCACAGTCTCGTCACCGGTCACGACCGACCGCGTGGGCGTGTGTGGGTCGCACTCGCCATCGGCGCGGCGGGGATTGCGATCATGTCCACCGGATATGCCGACGCGCCGCCCGGCACGCTTCTCGGCAACGCGCTCGCGTTCGCCGGTGCCATCGCCATGGCGGGCTTTCTGACCACGGCCCGGGGTGCGGGCGCCGATCTCGACGCGCGGGCCTTCACCGGCGCGGCGGCGGCCGTGGGGGCGGCGCTGCTGTTGGGATTCGCCATTGTTCGCGGTGACGTGCTCGTGCCGCCCTCGCGCGCGGCGGCGGGCTTCATCGTTCTCGCGGCGCTGATTCCCCAACTCATCGGCCATACGCTGCTGGTGCGTGCGCTGCGCGACGCGACACCGCTCGTCGTCTCGATGGCGGTCGTCGGCGAGCCCGCGGGGGCGACGCTGCTGGCGTGGTGGTGGCTCGGCGAGGGCGTCGGCGCGGTCGTGGGCGCCGGTTGTGCCATCACCTTGTTCGCGGTTATTCTGACTTCCGTTTCGAAGAACGCGGACGAAACGGCGCGGATCTGACCGGCGGATTTCACCGGTCGCTGATGAGGGAGACACCATGCGGCTTTTGCGTTTGACCTTGATCGCGACTGCGCTGCTCTTCGCGGCGAATATCGCCTGCGACGTGCTCGAAGGCGGCGGGGGGAGCAGTGGCGGAACGAAGATCGTGAAGGAAGAGGCCGACACCGGCTGCGGCGTCGTTTGGGCCGAGTGCGAATACGACCACCACGCGGGTGTGCCCGACGATTCGTGCGCCGACCTGACCGGATTCGCCGCCCTCGGCTGCATCGACGGCCAGGTCGCCGAATCTTTTACGCAAACCGCCGCGTGCGGCCGCGCGGGCGAGTGCGATGACTGGAAAGCCGCGTACTACGACTGCCTCGCCGACGCTTACGCCGCCCGCGCCGCGTGCGACGCCACGGCGACCGACGTCGCTTCGTATGAAACGTGCGCCGACGCCGCGACGCCGGCGATCGATTCGTGCACCGCGTCCGAATCCGAGACGCTCATCTGAACGCAACCGTGAGCGCGCCCGTCGTCATCCCCGTCCCGGGCTTCGTGTCCTGGGCTTACATCCTCGTCGGCGAGACACTCGCGCTCGTCGATCCCGGTTCGCCGTGGATCGTGCGCGAAGCCGAGCGAGTGGCGCGCGAACAGCTCGGTCCGGACGCGCCGCCCTTCACGCGCCTGTTCGCCACGCACTGGCACATCGACCACGTCGGCGGCATGCGCTACGCGGCGAAGCGCTGGAACGCGAAGGTGATCGTCTCCGAACGCATCGCCTATCACCTGCGCGAAGGACAGCGCATCGTGTTTCCGGCGTGGCCGCGATTTTGGGGCATGGTCACGAACCGCCACGACATGGATTTTCAGAAACCCGTATCGTGGTCCGGCCTCGTCGAGATGGAACGCGTAGGGCTGCCCGGCAGCAAAGGGTCGAGCTGGAAGGGGCGCGTCGACGAGTACCTGCCGGACGGTGTCGCCCTGCCCGGCCACGGCGACTGGACGCTCCTCGAAACACCGGGGCACACAAACGACTCCGTGAGCTTTTGGCACGCGGGCGAGGAGGCGGTGATCTGCGGCGACAATATTTTGGGCGGGCGCGACCGTCTGTTCGTCAATCGCTTCTTGTGGAGCGACGAACACGCCGAGGCGTCGATCGCACGGCTTCAGCAGTTCGACGTGCGACGCCTGCTGCCGGGGCACGGCAAACTGCACGAAGGCGCGAATCTGCTGCGCGGTCTCGTCGTCACGCCGCGCTAAAGTCGCTCACGTCCAGCGGTCCGAGCAGCGGGCTTTTCTTGTGCTGGTGGCCTTCCATGCGGTGCAGGATCTCCCCCGCCATGCGGATCGTCTCCAGAATGTGCGGCCCCTTGCCCAGCAGCACGCACTCCGCGCGCCCGCTCATCGCCGTGTCGGTGATCTCGGCGCGCGACGGCAGGCCCGACTTCGCGAGGTTTTCCAGCACCTGCGTCGCCCAGATGACCGGCACGTGGGCGGCCTCGCTGATCCACAGGATCTCCTCCTGGGCCTCCGCGAGGAATTCGAACCCGCACTCCACCGCGAGATCTCCTCGTGCGATCATCACGCCCACCGACGGGCTGCTCATGGCCTGAAGCAGGATGGCGGTGAGCCGCTCGAGCGCCTGGCGCGTCTCGATTTTCGCCACGACGCCCAGATGCGCGCCGCCGAGCCGCGAAAGTTCCCTCTGAAGATCGGCCACGTCGCCGGGGCCCGAGACGAAGGAGAGGGCGACGATGTCCGCGAGCGCGACGACCGTGCTCAGATCCTCGGTGTCGCGCGCGGTCAGCCCTTTTACGTGCAGCATGCTGTCGGGGAAATTGATGCCCTTGTCGGCGCGTAGCTTCACGCCGCCGGGCGCGGCGCGCGTGACGCGAAGCCGCAATTCGCCGGCTTCGATGTGCTCGATCGTTGCGGCGATCTTGCCGTCGTCGAGCAGGACGCGCTCGCCGATCTTCACGTCGGCGAAGACTTCGGGCAGCGTGCACGGAATTTGCGCAGGCGAGATCTCGCGCCCGCGATCGAGCGAAAAGCGCGCCGGACGACCGATGCGATCCGGGCCGGTCACCACGAGCGTGTCGCCCTCGCCGAGGATGACCGCCTGTTCCAGCGACGGCAGCGGGCCGATCACGCCGCCGGGGTCGTCTTCGGCACCGACTTTCTTCAGCACGAGACCGGGGGCCATGTAGCCCGTGCGTTTGCTTTCCAGCACGAACCCGCGTCCCTCGGCGGCGACGACCCGCAGCGTACGTTTGCGACGGCGCAGATCGGAGAGCACGAGGTCGTCGCCCACGGCCAACGTCGCGAGCCAGGCGCCGGACACCGGCACGACAACACCCGGAACATCCTCGGGGTTCTCCGCGGGGGTGAGACGCAGCAACGCGGATTCGATCACGATGCCGCGCTCGTTGCGCCGCGGTTGCCACTTGAGCACGGCGGGGCCGGGCTCGATGGCGCCGGTGCGCAGCTTGGGTCCGGCGAGGTCCATGAGGACCTTGCATGGGCGACCGAGCGCGCTCGCGGCTTCGCGGACGTTCGCGGCCATGCGTGCCCAGACGTCGGCGTTATCGTGTGCGCAGTTGATGCGCGCGCAGTCCATCCCCGATTCGATCAGCGCGCGCACGAGAGCCGGATCTTCCGCAGCCTCGGTCGGAAGCGTGACCATGATGCGCGCGGCGCGGTCCTCACGAGCTGGACCGAGGAGCGCGTCCGCGTGGTCCGCGATCATCCGAGCGCCATCTTCGAGCGTGATCGGGGGCAGGAAAGGCTCGGGTTGCTTCCACTCGCGGCCCGCGGCCTGATGCAGTAGACGCAGCACGGCGGTGAGATTCGAAAACACGTGCGACTCGCTGCGTCCGAGCGATGAGAGGCCGAGCGCGGCAAGGCGCCGCTGCAAGGCGCGGATGTCGTGACGACGCAAGGCGATGTAGTGAAGCAGGTTCTTCGCGCCCGCTTCGAATGCCTCGCTCACGCGCGACACCATCGGCCGGAACTGCGCTTCGAATCCCAGGATGTCGTCGCGCAAGGCGACGAGTTCCTCGATCAGCGCTCCCAGATCGTCCGGAGCGTCAGCCGGTCGGTCGGACGTCGATTCACCCGAATGATTGTGGATGGCACGCATCTTCCCCCCCCCGAGATCCGCAGTGCGACGGAATGATACCGGACGATTTGAAGGCGTGGCCAGCACAAAACGGTGCGTTACGAGGATGTCGCTACGATGTCGCGCGTGCGTCACGTAATTGTCAAATTTCCTTTGCGCACGATGACCGCGACGGGTTGGCGGATTGGTATCAATTATCACCATGGGTGCCGCGTGTGCTGGACGATCCGCGAATTCGACGTTACATCGAATCGTAACGGAGGGCGAATGAGCGTCGCGAAGAATCTGGCGGCCATCGAACTCGCGGATGCGAACGGCGTGCGGCGGCGACTCGGCGACTTCTGGGCGGATCGCCCGGCGGTCGTCGCGTTCGTGCGCCACTTTGGGTGACTGTTCTGCCGCGAGCAAGTCACGCAGTTGCGTGATTCGTTGGACGAGATCGAAAGACGCGGCGCGACGCTGGTCGTCATCGGCAGCGGCAAACCGCATCATGCGAAGTGGTTCGCCGAGGACCTGAACTACGACGGCCCGATTCTCGCCGATCCGGATCTGGTCACGTATCGCGCGGCGAAACTGCGGCGCGGATACTTCTCCCTGCTGTCCCCGGCCACGATCGCGGCGGCCATGCGCGCGTTTCGCGGGGGATTTCGCCAGACGCGCACGCGCGGCGACCCGTGGCAGAACGGCGGCATCTTCGTGTTTGCGCCGGGCGACCGCATCCTCTTCGAGCAACGCAGCGCGGTCGCGGGCGACCACGCGCGCGTTGGCGAGATCCTCGCGGCGCTCGAACGGGCCCGCTGAAGGGCGCCGGATTACACAGGACATTGATCGACGCGATTTGTCGTCATTTCGCTGTTGACGTCCGATTCGTGAAGTGATAGCAATTTCCATATTCCATTGTGTGTTTGAATTTTATTTCACGTTGAGCTGATCGGCGTTGCGGCCTCGAGCCGCCGCGCGATCGCGCGTGACGATGCCCGAAAACGACTCTTGGCGCCGGCCATTGCGGCGCATGACTAAAAGGAGATGAAAGATGGCCGATGTGATGGATCATCTGGTTGCCGCCAATCTGCCCGACATGATCAAGAACCTCGGGCTCGCGGTCGCGAAGGCCAACCACGAGATGTCGAAGTCCGCCGATCCGGACGCGAAGACCGTGTACGCGATCGAGAAAGCCGAGATCGAGCTCGCGGTGACCTTTTCGTTCAGCCGCGACCAACAAATCGGCGGACAGATCGGCGGCAGCGTCTTCGCCTTCGCCGTGAACGCCTCGTACAAAGCGACCTTTGGTTTCCGCGAAGAGGCTTCGAGCAAGATCAAGCTCGTGCTCTCGGCCAAGCCCGTGAACAACGACTGACGCCACGCGCGGCGTCGTCAAACTTGCGGGAGGACTTATGGCCGACGAGACGAAATCGCCGGATGCGACGACCCTCGACGAGGTGCTCGTCGCGTTTCAGAAGACCATGGCGCGCGTGGGCAAACGCATGCGCGCGGCCCTGTATTCCGACACCGAGTTGTTGCGTGCGTCGCGTTCGCTTTACGCGATCGACGGGATGAACGTGACGCTTCATCTGCGCACCGAACCCGCGGCGGACGCCGCCTCGCGGGACAAGGTGCGCGTCGTTTTCGCGGACAATCCGGGGGACGCGAACCTCACGGTGGACTTCCGCGTCGAAAGCCGCGCCGTGCAGGAGCTCACCGAGGCGCGGCTCGTCCTCGCGTCATACGGCGCTCGGTTCGACCGCCCCGCGACGCACGACCTCGTCGCCGTGGCGCTGGAGCCCGACGGCTCGCCCATCGCCGACGTCGCCGTGCATGTACACGTCACGGCCGTCGGCAAGACCGTTGAATCGGCGGTGTTCGAGACGCGCACCGATGCGACGGGGCGCCTGTGGATCGAAATCGACGCGGCGGCGCGGGCGATGACCTTCAATCACAAACCCGCCGATTCGCCCCTCGCGGTCGCCGCGGAGTGGTTGATCCACGCGGAGATGCCGTCGCGCGCCCTCGTGTCCGAGCACGTGCGCGTGCCCGGCGGATCGACGTGAGGTGACAACCGATGGCTGAAGAACAAAAGGAAGAACAGCTCGTCACGCTGCTGGAGCAGGTCGTCGGCGCCGCGGCGACATCGGCGCGCTCGCTGCGTCTCGCCATGGCCGACCGCACGGCTTGGCCCGATTACGTCTATCACATCCAGAAATTCACGATCAAAGTCCAGGTCGCGCTGGCGTTCAAGGAAAAAAAGCTCTTCGGATTGCTGGGCACGCAAAAGGAAGGCGCGACGAACAGCAGCGTGGAATTCGAGATGGTGGCCGTACCGATCCCCGAACTCCCCGAGCCCAATCCGTGAGGGCCGCGCGTGCGAAAAAACCGATCGGCGGCGCCGCAAAGGTCGCGACGCCCGCGAAGGAGTCCGCCATGAGTCTCACCGACACGCAGAAGAAAACCGCGCAGGCGATCGTGAACATCTTCGAAACCGGCAAGCCCGTGGGCGATTACGGCAACGTTACGCTCATGGCCGGCGACAGCGGGCATCTGACCTATGGCCGTTCGCAGACCACGCTCGCGAGCGGAAATCTTTATTTGCTCATCAAGGACTACTGTGGCGCGGCCGGCGCGGCGCTGGCGGGCGAACTCGCGCCGTATCTCGACCGGCTGGAGCGAGCCGATCTCTCGCTCGATCACGACGCGAATCTTCGGTCGGCCCTGCGCCGCGCGGGGGACGACCCCGTGATGCGCGACGTGCAGGACCGTTTCTTCGACCGCGTGTACTTCGCGCCCAGCCAGGCGGCGTGCGCGGCGCTGGGCGTCGCGACCGCGTTGGGCGCTGCGGTGGTGTACGACAGCCACATCCATGGCTCGTGGGGCCGGATGCGCGACCGCACCAACGAGCAGGTCGGCGCGTGCGCCTCCGTCGGCGAAAAGGCGTGGATCGAGGGCTACGTGAAGGTGCGAAAATCGTGGCTCTTGAATCACTCCAACACGCTGCTGCGCAAGACGGTCTACCGGATGGACGTGTTCATCCGACTCTTCGGCGAGAAGAACTGGGACCTCAAGTTACCGCTCCACGTGCGCGGCATCCGCATCGACGAAGACGCGATCGACGGCGCCGAGCCCGCGCGCGTGACCGCGACCGACGCGCCACCACCGCGATTGCTGTCGCTGAAAAGTCCCGCGCTGACCGGGCCCGACGTGAAGGCGCTGCAATCGGCGCTCATCGCGGCCGGGGCGACGATCTCCGCGGACGGCGTGTTCGGACCCAACACCGACAAGGCCGTGCGCGACTTTCAGCGCTCGAAGGGCCTCGTGGTCGACGGCATCGTCGGCCCAACAACGCGGACGTATTTGGGGATGTGAGGAGCCTCATGCGGCACGGTCCCGTCTCGGCGGGGTCGTGCGGCGCCACGAATGAGAATCGGCACGACCGCCCTCGGTCGTGAAAAAGTGCAAACAGGCGGAGGCGCCGTTGTTTCGCTGTCCGAAATCTCACCGCGTTTCAGCCTTGGCCGGCGTCCTCGTATGGCTCCTGTGCGTCCATGTGGCCTTCGCCCCTGCGGCGTCGCCCGTGCCCGTGAACGGTGCGGACGCCGGCCCACCGACCGACCCCACCGACATGGCCGCGATGCTCGCCGATCCGCTGGAGGACGTCGTGGCCGTCGGCGGAATATACGGCTGGCATTGCTCGGGCGTCCTTGTTCATCGCAGGGCTGTTCTCACTGCGCGACATTGCCTGCCCGCCAAGGAAGTCTTCATCGGCGAAAATGTGCTGGAACACGGCGTCGTGATCCCGGTTGTCGAAGGGCGGACGCCCGGCGCGGCGGGCCCCGATATCGCGCTCCTCGTCCTGGAACGCGACGCGCCGACGCCGCCGAGAAAACGGTTGAAACCGGAACGGGGCTTCACGCCGATCGGAATCGTGCGTTTCGCGGGGTTCGGCGCCCGCGAACCCACCGGCCGGTTCGGGTACGGCGTGAAGCATTTCACCGACGCCCCCATGTCGGGGTGGAATTGCGACCCCGGACGCGCGGCGCTGTTCGGGTGCGACCCCGATAACGAATTCGTCTCCATCGCGGGTCTCGGGCGCGACACGTGCAGCGGCGATTCGGGCGGTCCCGCGTTGCTCGCGACCATTGACCCGTCCACCGGCCGAAACGCCTGGATCCTCATCGGCATCGTCTCCCGCGCGGTCGCCTCGTCCACGAGCGTTTGCGGCTACGGCGGCGTGTACGTGCGCACGGATATCCATGAACCCTGGCTCAGAGAGCAAATTCGGGAAATCTCAACACAACGGAGGGTAGAACCATGAAACGAATCGCGGCGTGGATCATGGCGTTGGTGATGGCGACGGCAAGCATTCCGGCCACTCCCTTGATGGGATTCGCCCAAGAACTAGATGCGGAAAATACACCGGCAGAGAAAGCCGCCGAGGCCGCCGAGGCCGCCGAGGCCGCGAAAACTGCCGCCGAGGCCGCCGAGGCCGCGAAAACTGCCGCGACGAAAGCCGCCGAGGCCGCCGAGGCCGCCGAGGCCGCGAAAACTGCCGCCGAGGCCGCCGAGGCCGCGAAAACTGCCGCCGAGGCCGCCGAGGCCGCGAAGACTGCCGCGACGAAAGCCGCCGAGGCCGCCGAGGCCGCCGAGGCCGCGAAGACTGCCGCGACGAAAGCCGCCGAGGCCGCCGAGTACGCGGCGCAGGCGCTGTCGCATCAGGCGAAAGCCGACGACGCTGTGGCGAAACTCTTGGCCAATGATGCGGAAGACTTTTGGCAGGAGTGGCTCGAAAAGCCCGCCGAAAACGACGAAACGGCGAAAATGAAAATGGATGAGGTTGAGAAATGGGCCACGGAAGCGGAAAACGCGAGCATCGATGCGAACACGTTCGCAGCAATGGCAAATCGATGGGCAACCGGATCACCCCCCCCCCTCCGAAAGCGACCAATCTGCCGCGAAGGCAGCGAAGGCCGCGATGGTGACGAAGGAATTTGCGTCTTCGGCGCGCCGGCATGCCGAACGGGCGAAACAACCGCCGCGCGCCACGGGAAGCCACATTCGGCCCGGCAAAAACAGTCAGCGATTGCTGCTGCTGCCGGACGGCATGCCGCCGACGAAGACGACCTGCGTTTTTGACGCGACGGACGGGTCCGGGTCGTCCAGCGCGAGTTGGGATCCGTACGCGTCGGAAGGCATGGGGCGCATGATCAACCTGCCGGGCACCGACTATCTTCTGTCCTGCTCGTCGGAATCCGCTCGTGCGGCGAACGACCCCGGTGTCAATTTCGCATGGAAATACTCCGGAGTCGTCACCAAGGCCGGCGACTCAGGATTATTTGGCAAATTGTTAGAGGGTTGGAAATCGGATGCCGGCAAGCAAAGGGACACCGCTCTCCCCGTATTTTTCATCATCTTTGCCGAACCGGACGGCGATGCGAAAACAGGGGACAAGAAAAAGGAGAAGGACAAAGATGGCCAAATGGCGGTCGCGAACGTAGACGAACGGAATAACGCTTCGGGTCGTCATGCCGAGTGCAAAACTCAAGATGACTTTATGCCGGGCAAAAAATGCCACGCCTTCGCCGGCCAACCGGTTTCGCTTCCGACCATCGACGCGACGATCAAGGGGCTTTCATCGGCCACCGCCGGACCGAAGATGCGTCCGTCACAACGGGCGCTGTCTCCGCAGGGATTCGGCGAGCAGGCGGCCGACGATTTCTTTCAGGCGGTCGCGGAGGTCATGGTGGAGCGCGCGAAATCCAAGGGGACCAGGCTCCTGCAAAACGAAATCCGCGAGGTGTTTTGCGAGGAACTCTTCATCGACCTCACGGGCGACAAGCCGAAGATCGGCCCCAAGACGGACGACGGCCGCGCGTTCCCCATTTTCCCCACCACGTGTGAGGCGGTGCGTTCGGCGAGCGTGAACGACCTGGCGGGATTCGGACGGCAACTCCAAAGCACGATCGTGGACGACCTGATGCTCACCGGCGCGCGACTGATGATGCTGCGATTGCGCGACAACGAATCCTTCGCCTCAATCCCGACCGAGTTCGACCAGGTTGTCGTGGAACTGCTGCAATCCCTGACAGCGCAGGCGCGAAACGGCGGTCTAGATGCGGACAAGCTCAGCCAAACCGTATTCGTGAAATTGAGCGCAATGCTTCAGGACCCAGACCTTTACACGCCGGTGTTGAAGAGCATGGCCGCACGGAGTCGTACGATACAATCCCTCCAGCGATCGCTGACCGAGAATACAAATGGCGTTCAATGGGGCACCCTATCCAAGGAGTGTGGCGAGATTAAAGACTCGATTAACAAAGTGAAACCAGAAGAATTGACGAAGAAGATAACGTCGCAGTTTTATGCGATTCAGGGGGCCGTCAGTGACTACAAAAAGGCCAAATTGGGAAATCCCAATCCCCAAGGCGGCGAAAACCTGGAAAACACACTGGCGCGCTTGGTCGAGGCAGTTAAATCGGATGGAATTCTGGACGAAATCCAGAAATTGGACGC
>JADLEX010000116.1 GCA_020845895.1 Deltaproteobacteria bacterium
ACACGATACCGAATTGTCCTCAGTCGTTCGAGGGGACTCCGGGGGGACTCCGGGGGGGGGACTCCGGGGATGGGGACTCCGGGGACACGATACCGAATTGTCCTCAGTCGATTCGCCAATCGCAGCCTTCAGGCGAGTTCGGCGGGAGCGTCGCGGACGGGGCCCCTGCGCCACACTTTTCCGGTGCCCGCACCACGCGCGGTAGCCCGCGCGCTTTCGCTTGCGGCACGGACGTCACGGCGAGATCCTTCGCTTCGCTCAGGATGACAAATACGATGAACCCACTCGCAGCCGGTATCCGCCGCTCCTACATCGCGTCCGGCGCGTTGATGCCGAGGATCGCCAGCGCGTTCGCCGTCGCCCGCTTCACCGCGGCGCACAGCGCGAGGCGCGCGGCCGTCAGCGCCGCGTCGTCGGTCAGGATGCGATGCTGAAAATAGTAGGGGTGGAACAGGCCCGCGAGTTCGGACAGATACACCGACAGTTTGTGCGGCTCGCGCGCGAGCGCCGACTGCGTGACCACGTTCGGCAGCTCCGCGAGACGCTGCGCGATCTCCAGTTCTTCGGGCGCGGTCAGTTTGGCGAAATCTGCATCCGCCGCGCTGGGAATCGCGACGCCCGCCTCGGCGGCCTTGGCGAAGATCGAGCAGATCCGCGCGTGCATGTATTGCACGTAAAACACGGGGTTTTTGTTCGAGCGCTCCTTGGCGAGATCGACATCGAAGTCGAGCTGCGCGTCGTAGCGCCGCATCAGAAAAAACCATCGCGTCGAGTCGCGGCCGACCTCTTCGCGCAATTCCTGCAACGTGTAGAACTCGCCGGCGCGCGTCGACATGCTCGCGCGCTCGCCGCCGCGCATCAGGCTCACCATCTGGATGAGCAACACCGACAGCGCGTTCGGGTCGCGGCCCAGCGCCGCGATCGCCGCTTTCATCCGCGCCACGTAGCCGTGGTGATCCGCGCCCCAGATGTCGATCAGCTCGTCGAATCCCCGGTCGATCTTGTTCGCGTGATACGCCACGTCCCCCGCGAGATAGGTCTTTTCGCCGTTGCTCTTCACGAGCACGCGGTTTTTCTCATCCCCGAAACGCACCGTGTCGAGCCACAGCGCACCCTCTTCGTCGAACGCGAATCCGCCGTCGCGAAGCGTCTGCAGTGCGCGGTCCACCGTGCCCGCGTCGTAGAGCGTCTTTTCCGAAAAGCAGCGGTCGAAACGCACGCCGAGCGCCGCGAGGTCGTCCAGAATCTCGCGCAGGATGCGCCCGCCGGTCCACAGCGAGATCTCCGGAATATCGGCCTCGGTCAGACCGTCGCCGCGCTCGGCGCGCAGGGCCCGGGCGTGGTCAATCATGTAATCGCCCTGGTACAGGCCCTGCTCCAGCGGCCCGGTCACGCCGTCGATCAGTTGCCGGTAACGCAGCAGCGTCGATCGGCCGAGGGTTTGGATCTGCAGGCCCGCGTCGTTGACGTAGTATTCGCGCTCCACCGCGAAGCCCGCCGCGTCGAGCAGGCTCGCCAGGGCGTCGCCCACCACCGCCCCGCGCCCGTGGCCGATGTGCAAAGGGCCCGTGGGGTTGGCCGACACGAACTCGACCAGCACGCGCCGACCCGCGCCGGCCGACGTTCGACCGAATTGCTCGCCCTCGGCCTCGATACGGCGCACCACGTCGAAGACGCTCGCGGTGTTGACGAAGAAGTTGATGAAGCCCGGCCCGGCGATCTCGGCGCGACGCACGAGCCCACCCGCATCGCCGAGTTCCTCGACGAGCGCCGTCGCGATTTCGCGCGGGTTTTTCCCCACGGTTTTGGCGAACATCATCGCCACATTGGTGGCGTAGTCGCCGTGATCGGCGTGCTTGGGGATCGTGATCTGCACGTCGGGCACGGGCGCGTCCACGCCCCATTTCGTCGCCGCGCGCGCGAGCGCCTCGCCGATCTTCGCCGCCAGTTGTTCTTTCATCGCACGCTCCCGCTCCCAATGGGTTTTCCCGATTAGGCGATCAGTCGCGCTTTGTCCAGCGTGGGGGGTTGGGCGTTAGTTGTTGGTCGCCTGTCCGCCGTAGCCTTGGCGAAGGCGGATTGGTCTTTGGTAGGGAGCCGTCAGGACATCGGGAACGAATGAGGTTCAGGACACGGGCAACGCGTTACCGATCCGAGGGCGGCCGGGCCGCGCTCCGACAGACACAGGACCGGGCGGCGGCCTGCTTGACCGTCGAAGCGCTTCGCCCTTAACTTCGCGCCACATCCCGACAGATTGGGCGGCGGCGCGATGAAGTGCCCCAAGTGCGGTTTCGTCAGCTACAACTACCTGAATACCTGCAAGCGCTGCGGGTACGATTTGGGCGAGTACAAGGCGAAACTCGGCATCAAGACCGAGGCCGCTCCTCCCGCGTCCGCACAGACCCCCACGCCCGAGTCATCGACACCCGCCGAATCGGGCACCGGCATCCACGGCCAGCTTTTCGACAAGCTCCAGCAGGAGTTCGCGAAACGCAAGGACGAGCGTCGTCACGCGAAGGAAGAGACCGACCGACGCACGGCGGAACGCGACTCGGAGCGCATCCGCCGCGAGGCGCAGGTCACCGCGCGCCGGGAGGCCGAGCGCGTCGCCCGCGAGGAAACGGCGAAACTGCGTCAGGAGAGCGAGCGCGCGATTCAGGCGCAGGTCGAGCGGATTCTGGAGCGCACGCAGCACGAAGCTCAGGCGCAGGCCGAGTCGATGCGCATCGAAGCCGAACGCGCGGCCCGTGAAGCCGCCGAACGGGTGCGTCGGGAGGCTGAGGAGAAAGCCCGCATCGAAGCCGAAGTGATGCGCGCCGAGTCGGAGCGCATGGCGCGCGAAAGCGCCGAGCTTGTGCGCAAGCAGGCCGAAGCCGAGGCGATGCGGCTGCGCGAACTGGCACGGCGCGAGGCCGAGAAGATGCTCGTGGAAGCGGAGCGCGTGGCGGTCGACCAGCGCGCCCACGCCAGGGCCATCGCCGACGCCGCGCGCGACACCGGGCTCGCGCCGCTCCAAGTGCCCGAAAATCTGCCCGCCGCGGTGGACGAGTCGCGGCTGCGTGTCGAATTCGAGGATCACCGCGTCGAGACCGTTCCAAGCGCCGAGGATCTGATCGAAATCCTTTCGCAAAAGGCCGCGCGGGAGACGCGGGACGACCATCCGTCGCGATCCGCCGATGCGCCGGACGCGCCCGCGCGGGACTTTCCCGCGCCCGATGCCGACGCAGCCTACCTGCGCTCCGCGTACGCCCGCGAAGTGGTGCAGGAGGAGTACGAGGTCCGCACGGACGCGGAGGACGATCGAGGAGCTGCCGGGCACGTCGAGGTCCGCATCGCGGCGATGGACACCGTCGAGCGCGGCGGGCTCATCGTGCGCGCGGTGGGCGGGCTGCTCGACACCGCGCTGCTGCTCATCATCGTGTGCGGGTTCCTGCTCGTCGGCGTCGGCGCGTTCGCCATGGGCGAAAGTTCGCTCGGATCCGCAGGGCTCGCGCGGCTCGCCGGACCGATCTATCTGCTCTTCCTGCTCATCTCCGCGTGCTACGTCACGTTCTTTATCGGCAGCTCGGGGCAGACGCCGGGGATGATGGTCTTCGGCCTCAAGGTCGTGACGGACGAAGGCGAATCCGTCGGCTACGCGCGCGCCTTCGTGCGCATGGTCGCCTCGATCTTCTCCCTGTGCTTTTTCGGCCTCGGCCACATCGCCGTCGCGCTCGATCCCGACCGCCAGGGATGGCACGACCGGCTCGCGCAGTGCGTGGTCGTGCGGCTCTGAGTGGACGTGCGGTTGTGAGCCCTCGCGTCGGCGCTCCCCGTCAGAACGATCCAGGTCCCTACGCCAACCGCTGATGCGTTTCGGCGGTGCGCTCGCCGTACGCCGCCCACGGGAATTGTTCCACGCGCGCCCGTGCGGATCGTAAAAGGCGATCGCGCAGATCGGCGTCGTCGTGCAGCCGTCGCAGCGCGTCGGCGAGCGCGTCGATGTCGCCGGGCGGCACGAAGAGCGCGTCTTCATCGGCGCGCGCCACGCTGCCCGCGTTCGGCGTGACGATCATCGGCAACCCGTGCGCCATGGCCTCGTAGGTGACGAGTGCACTGCCTTCCTCGATTGACGGAAACGCGAAGACGTGCGCCGTGCGCATGAGCGCGCCGACGTCGGCGACGAATCCCGCGAAGGTCACTCCGGGACGAGGACGGTCCGGATCGATGATCCGTCGTGACATCGGCTCGATGCCGCCCGCGAGCACGAGGCGCGCATCGGGAAGCGCGGCGCGCTCCCACGCGGCGAGCAGTTCCGGCACGCCCTTGCGCACGCCGATCTGTCCGACGAAGAGCACGGTGAAGGGGCCCGGCCGCGCGGCGATCGGCGGCGCGACGACGTTCAGATTCGCGCCGAAGGGATTGAGCACGAGCCGCGCGGGGTCGAATCCCTCGGCGAGAAAGCTGTCGTGCGCGAAAGGCGAGGGCACGGTGACGAGGTCGGCGAGATCGTAGTCGCGCAGGCACCGCGCCACGACGCGATCGTGCGTGGGCTCGTAGCGGATGCCGTGACGCGCGTAGGCGTCACGCAGGATGCGTGACTGCGTTCGGATGTGCGTGCTCGCGCGATCGACCACCACGCCCAACCCGCGTCGCTTCGCTTCGGCGATCGCGCCCGTCGCCTGCGAGTTCCAGACGTGGATCGACGTGAGGCCCTCGGCGCGGCCGATGGCGCGCATCAGCCGTGCGTCAAAGGCGCGGTTTTTCGCCTCGTAATACAGCTTGTCGCCGGCGACGCGGCGCGCCGCGTCGGGCAAAAACGGATACGCATCGATGCGCGCCGGCTCGATCTCGCATGGCCTTGCGGACAGGCACGCGACGCGCGCGAGCATCCCGGCGCGATCGAGGCCGAGCGCGGCGCGATACGCGGTCCGACCGATGCCGGCGCCGGCAAAATCCGCGGCGACGGCGTAGAGGACGTTGGGCGTGGTCATGTCGCGGGTTTTGCGGTGCGCGGCGACGTCGAAGCGGGAGGGTTTCGGCCAGTCCACCACGAGCGGATGTCGGATTCAAGAAGGCGAAACGCGGAGAGCTTTCGAAGCGGATCGAAGCTGTTCACATTTTCCGCAACGAGTTCGACGCACATGGACGGGCGAAACTTCTTTCTTCGATGTCCGCGAAACCCGCTCGCGTCGCGAAGCGCGGCGTATAACAGGTCCTTGGGGTTCGGCGTCTCTTCCCATCGGTCCCAGTGCGGAATTTTCAGGGCGGTCGTTCCTTTCGGATTTCCAGCCGCTTTTCGGATGGCGCCCTCGTCCAGAAGCAGCCATGCCTCGGACATGCGAACGGGGATCACGCACACGTGCGGCGTCAGCATCCCGTCGGGAACCGCCCGCCGAATCTCGTCAAGGCGTTCCTCGATCGGCCGCGCTTCCGCGTCTCGATGGACGAATAAGATATCGCATTCGTACAGGTCCACGGCCAAATGGATCTTGTCGGTTAGTGCCTTTGGTGGATCGGGTAACAACGAGGGATCGAATCGTTCGACACGCGAGTTCCCGATACCACATTCACGCAGCAGCCATTCGAGAATGCGAATGAGCGCCCGGTCGCTCGTTCCATCGGAAATCAGCGTTCCGTAAATGGACGACACGAGGGTCAACCCCCGTCATCAGACGCGAACATCGATAATTGCCGAAAGTCGGATCTTCTCGCGACGCGTTTCACCCGGGGAGCGTCGCTGTCTTCCGCTTCGCGCTCCTCCTCCGTCGCCAGAGCTGCCGGAAGGGCATTGAGTATTGCTAGGACATCGCCCTTCGTCGCCGGCCGGATGGAGGCGTCGGACGCCGTTCGCCACGTGTCCCGAAGTGGTCGGAGCACGAGCGATTCGACACGCGCGTCGTCGCCCGACGGAATCGTGTCGGCGAGGAGAAGGCTGTCGTATGGGACAAGGCCGACCACTTCCGGACTGTGCGTGTTCAAGATCACCTGCCGAAGCGGATTGTCTTTGCCAATCTTCGCGTCCAGATCGACCGTCAGCCCTCGAAGAAGGTCGATGATCCTGGGTATCCGCGTCGGATGGATGCCATTTTCCGGCTCTTCCATGCAAAGCAGACCGTTCCATTTCGGGTCCTGCTCCAACGCGGCAAGCGCGAGAAAACGCAGCGTGCCGTCCGAGAGCTCGCGGGCGCTGAAGACCGTTCCGATTCGATTCGTGACGATCGTCGTGAAGAGCTCCCGTTTCTCGTCGCGATCCACATCGATATTCTCGACGTCGACCAGTTCCTTCAGGCGATTGACCAGTCGTTGTTGGACCGCCCATTGCTCCGTGGTCTTGTGTTTTCCGTACGAGATCAAACGGTTCAGAGTTGCGGCGAGACCGCGGCCTTCCGGTCCCAGCACCGCGGCCGTTCGATACTCATCGGGTGTGCGCAAATGGGCCGGCTCCAGTTGAAGCAATCTCCACGACTGCATCTCGCGCTTTGCCATCAGCGCGGTCGGCGATTCTGCCGTCCGGATCGTGGACAGAAGCGTTCGAGCCAAACCGGATGACTGAAAGCTCGAACCGCGTCCCTGATGACCGCTGTCCTCGTGAATCTTGAATTCCTGAACGTACTCGGTGTTTACCCGTGTGGAGATAAAAGGGGTCGTTCGTCGCCCCTGAAACGCCGATTCGCGCCATTCCTTGTATCCGCGCGCGAACGGCAGAGCGGACTTCGCCTCACTCTTCTTGACGTAATCGAGTCGTTCGCTCGCAATCTCGTAGGTGTCGCCCCCGGCATCGCTGGACTGGGTTCTACGAATCTCCAACGAGTATCGCAGGAATGTCGCACTCGCCTCGACGGCTTGGCCCAGATCGTCTTCGCCCCATTTGGGGACGATCATTTCCGCTTCAAATGTCATCTTCCCCGCGTGCGCATGCGTGCCTCGACTGAACACACGACCGGCCTCCTTGGCTCGGGTCTCGCCGCGAACGCCGGTCAGAGCCTCGATCAGGGATTTCTCGGTCAGATCGGACAGAAACAGGATCGCGTCGAACAGGTTGGACTTGCCGACGCCGTTTCGCCCCGCGACGCAAGTGAAGGGACCGAACCGCACGTCGATGTCGACGAGGTTCTTGAACCCCTGGACTTTCAGGCGTGTCAGCATGGGTGAAACCCCCTTCGAACGCGAATGGCAAATCGCATACTAAATCCATCGGAGACGGGAAATCCATCCCGTCCCTTCCCGCCCTGTCACTCGGTGTGATACACGGGCGCGTTCGCGCGCGCGGGATTTGCGACGCGCGGGAGGGATGACCATGCCGATCCGCGACGAGTTCGCCGCGGTGCTCTTCGATGTGGACGGGGTGCTTCTCGATTCGATGAGCCTGCACGTCGACGCGTGGGTGCGCGCCGGGCAGGAGCTGGGCATCGAGATCACCGAGGACGAAGTCTATCGCCGCGAGGGCGAAAAAGCCGAGGTCTCGGCGCGCGATTTCGTGAAGAGCGCCGGGATGATGACGACGCGCGCCCGCGCCGCCGCACTGCTCGAACGCAAGCGGGAGATCTACGCGCGCATCGCCGCCGCGCCGAAGCTCTTCCCCGGTGTCGAAGCGGTGCTCGCCGCCGCGCGCGGGGCCGGGCTCGCGCTCGCTTTCGTCACGGGCACGAGCCGCGCCGAGATGAACGCGATTCTGCCCGCGAGCGTGGCGGAATTTTTCGACGCGTCGGTGTGCGGCGACGAGGTGATGCACGGCAAGCCGAACCCCGAGCCGTACATGACCGCCGCGCGGCTGCTGAAACTCCACGCCCGCGAGTGCCTGGTGATCGAGAACGCGCCCTACGGTATCCGCTCGGGACGGACTGCGGGGTGCACGGTGTGGGCCGTGCGCAGCACGCTGGACGGCGACCACCTGCGCGAAGCGCACCGCGTGATCGAACGCATCGAGGATCT
Source organism: Deltaproteobacteria bacterium (assembly GCA_020845895.1). Classification (NCBI taxonomy): domain Bacteria; kingdom Pseudomonadati; phylum Myxococcota; class Myxococcia; species Deltaproteobacteria bacterium. Next base: position 7,915 of record JADLEX010000116.1, read on the forward strand.
GCTCCCCGAAATCTGACGCCCCGGCCCGAACGCGCGTTCGCGCGGCGAAGGGTGAGCGCGGGCGATGTCCGCCCCGCGCCCGAGGGCCGCGCCATGCCCTGGCGAAAGCAGTCCGTACGACCGCCGCTCGGCGAGGCACGGACGTCTTTTCCGGAATCCTCTGTCCTTCGTTCTCGTCCCGGGCGCAGCCGCGACGTCGACACCGCGCATTCGCCGGTTCTGCCGCGCGAAGACGCGCCACGGCCGTCGATTTCGCGCCGCGCGACGATCGTGCACGTCATGCCCTGGCCGCTCACCGCGGGCGGCGCGCAGCGGTTTTTCGTCGATCTCGCGTCGTCGCAGACGGCGTACGCCGACGTTCACGCGATCTGCCCCGAGGGCGGCGATTTCTGGAACGCGATGCTCGCGGGCGTGACGGTCCACGCGATCGCGCGCGAGGCGAGCGGGGTCGCGCTACTGGAGGTGATCGCGCCCGATCTCGTCCATCACCATCACCCCAGCGGCGGCTGGCTGCTCGCCGCTGCGCGGCGCACGGGCGCGGCGATCCTCGGCACGCAGCATCGCTGGCGCGAAAATGTTGACCCCACGCGCGCGGCAGAGGTGTTGCCGATCTGCGGGCCGGGGCCGGGCGTCATCCGGCACGGGGTGGACTTGGAGGAGTATCGGCCCTCACCCCCGGCCCCTCTCCCGCCGGGCGGGAGAGGGGAGAGCGGCACCGGCAGTTCTCGTCTTACCCTTCTCCCGTTGGACGGGAGAGGGGTGGCCGAAGGCCGGGGTGAGGGCTCCATCGGCATCGTCGGCCGTCTCTCACCCGAGAAGATTCCGATGTCGTTCATCGACGCGCTGGCACGGCGGGCGGCGACGGGAGCCATGCGCGGCGCGACGTGGCGCTTCGTCGGGCGCGGCATTGATCGGCCCGAGGCGCGCGTCCTCGAGCGGAGGCTCGTCGCCATTCCGGGCGTCGAAATCGCGGGTGATGTGCCGCCCGACGCGATGCCCGGTGCGTATCGCGAACTCGCCGTGCTCGTCGTGCCCTCGGTGCACGAGTCGGTGTCGTATGCGGCGATCGAGGCGATGGCGTGCGGCGTGCCCGTGGTCGCGCGCGCTGTGGAGGGACTGCCCGAGACGATCGGCGACGCGGACCTGCTCGCCGAAACGGACGACGCGCTAATCGACGCCGCGCTCGCTCTGCGCGCGGACACGAAACTCCGCGAAACCCTAGTGCGCCGGGGCCGCGAGCGCGCCGAGCGGCTGTTCGACGTGCGTCGCATGCGCATTGCGTATGAACGCACGGCGGTGCGTCTGACCTGCGGCGTGGTGCGCGCGGGCGATCCCGATCTCGACGTGAGCGTGGTGATCCCGGTGTGGAACACGCGCGGCGAGTGGCTGCGCGAGTGCGTGGAAAGCGTCGCGTCGCAGGCGGGCGCGCGGTTTGAGATCGTGCTCGTGGACGACGGCACCGACGCGGACGGCACGCTCGCCGAACTCGCGGCGTGGGAAGGTGCGGCCAACGTCCGCGTGATCCGCCGAAGCGCAAACGGCGGTGTGGGTCCGGCGCTGAACGACGGCATCCGCGTGGCGCGCGCAGACCTCATCGCCCGCATCGACGGCGACGACGTCATGCCCGCCGGGCGGCTCGCGCGGCAGGTCGCCATCATGCGGGAGCGACCCGGCCTGACGCTCGTTGCGGGGCAGATGATTGTGTGCGACGAGCGCGGGCGCGAGATCGCGCGGCCGGTGCGCCGCTTCGACACGTCGCGGTTCATCGGCGCGCAGGACTTCGCGATCGCGCATCCCACGGTGTGCGTGCGCCGCGCCGCGGTGCTGCGTCTGGGCGGGTACATCGCGGGCCATGCGGAGGATTTCGACCTGTGGTGCCGGCTGCATCTCGCGGGTGCGCGCATGGAGGTCGCGCCCGACGTATGGGCGTATTACCGCCACCATCCCGACCAGCAGACGGCGAAACGCGAGCACGGCGAATGCGCGCGCGAGTTGCGCCGCCAGTGGGCCGCACGGGCGGGGGAGTTTACCCCGGCGATCTAGATTGCCCCCGCCCTTCCGCGGATTTCCGTCCACGCGCGCGCCGGGTTCCACGGAACGAACGCCGCGCCCTTCGCGAATTCTTCGCGGCACAAATCGTAGAGCGCAGTGTTGAGGGGCGCGTCGATGCCGTGTTCTCGCGCCAGCTCGACGATGCGACCGTTGATCGCGTCGAGTTCGGTGTTTGCGCGGCCGCGACCGATCACGTCCTGCGCCATCGACGACACGGCCATGCGGCCCATGTTGCGTTCGATGAGGCGGCGCGTAAGGCGGTCGGGCAGGCGCGCGCCCGCCCACAAGATCGCCGGCGGCGGCATGCCCGCGCCGCTCACCGGGCGATACCCCGCGCCGCGAATCACGCGCATGCCCTCCCACAATACGGCGGTGGTCATGCGGCGCAGGTCCGCGCGATCGGGCACCTCGCGGAACCCCGCGCCGACGAGCGTGGTGATCGAGTTTGCGAGGTTGACGACGATCTTGTGGTGGATCGCGTCGACGATGCGATCGGTGACGCGCACGGGCAACGCACGTCCAAGTTCCCGCGCGGCCGATCGCACGAGCGCGTCGAGATCGGGAGTGGTCGCGCCCATCGCGACGGGGCCGCGCTCGCGCGCGCCGAAAACGCCGTCGGATTCGCACCATACATTGTAGGCCGCGATGCCGAAGATCGTACGCGGCAGAATCGTGGGCAGCACGGTCAGATGCGCCGCGCCGTTTTGCAGCGCCAGCGCGGGCAGATCGGGTCCGAAGCGCGCGCGCACGTCTTCGGCGGCACTCGCAACATCGCCGGACTTCGTAGTCAGGATGGCGAAATCGGCGTCGCCCGCCTCGGCCACCGAGGCGACGACGCGTACGTTGCGGGAAATGGTGCCCGACGCGCCGCGCACGGGGATGCCGCGCGCGAGGATCAGCGCCGAGCGGGGCCTTGCGACGAGCGTGACGTCGAGCCCGGCGTCATCCATCCAGGCGGCGAGCGTCGCGCCGATCGCCCCCGCTCCCACGATCATCCAACGCATGGCGAGTGCTCCGATTCCCGTCTTGTGGCCCGGTCGCCCTCGGCCGAGGCGAATTGCGACAACGCGGGCGAGGGCGCCCGCGCCACACTTTCGAAAGCTCTCTCCCTGCACACTTTCGAAAGCTTTCGCCCCACGAAAAAATCGAGGCCGCCTCGCGGCGGCCCCGATCGCGTGATCCTGATCGGATCGTATCGGTTACTTCTTCTCGGGAGCGGCCGGGGCGGCGGGAGCGGCCGGGGCAGCGGCGGCCGGAGCAGCCGGAGCGGCGGGCGCGGCAGCCTCGGGAGCCGGCGTCGGCGTGGCTTCGGCGGGCGGAGCGGCCGGGGGCGGCGGAGGCGGAGGCGGCGGAGCGGCCTCGGTCTTCGGCGGTTCGGCCGGCTTCTGCGCGGGCTGCGGTCCGCAGGCGACCATCAGAGCGAAGGCAGCCACGGCGACCAGCAGAACGAGCGTCAGGATGCGAGCTTTCATTACATGGACCTCCTGGCGAAATCGCGGAAATGCGAACGCGGCGATTTATAGCGCTTTGGGCCGATCCATAAAGGACAGCGGCACTATTTGGTAATGTAGCTTACGAAAAATGCGGGTTTTTCCAAAAAATCACCGGCTGGAAGGTTCGCGCGCGCCGCGTCCGGCCGCGCGGTCCCGGCGACGGCGACGCCCTCGCTTGACAGCCCACGCCCGGGATCGTCAATTGCGTTCATGACCTCCACGACAACGAAGATCGTGCGGAAAAAGCGGCAGACCCATGTTCAGGCCGCGGTGATCTTCGCCTTGCTCCTCGTGGCGGCGGCGGTGACGCGGCCCGTTTGGTACCCCGTCATGCACTTCGGCCATTCGGCGCACATCGACCTCATCCGGCAAATCGAGGTGAACCAAGCGTACAGCGACGGGTACGTCTATCCCCGCTGGATCGCCGATTTTTACTTCGGTCGGGGTTCGCCGATTTTCAACTTCTACGCGCCGTTCGTGTACCTCGTCGGGGCGTGGCTCGGCTTTTTCGGCGTGCCCGCGCTCTGGGCCGTCAAGTGCGTGTATGCGGCGTGCGTGGCCCTCGCGGGGATCGGGATGTTCCTGCTGGTGCGCGAGCTGTGGGGCACCGCGGCGGCGGCGGCGGCCTCGATTCTCTACATGCTCTCGCCGTACCTGCTCGTCGATCTCTACGTGCGCTCGGCGCTCGGCGAACTCTCGGCGTTCGGCTGGTTGCCGCTAGCCATGTATTTCATCCTGCGCGCCGCGCACACCGCGCGGACCTTTCACGCCGCGCGGGCCGCGAGCGCCGTGGCCTTGCTGTGCGTGTCGCACAACATCGGTGCGCTGCTGGGCGTGCCGGTGCTGATGGCGTGGACGCTCGCCGTGGGGCAGCGGGCGTCGGCGCGCAAACTGTGGGCGGCGCTCGCGCTCGGCATCGCGGCGTCGGCGTTTTTCTGGGCGCCCGCGCTGCTCGAAAAGTCGTACCTCAACGCCGAGGCGAATCTCATCGCCGGGGAATACCACTTTTCGCGGCACTTCGTGTCGCTCGCGCGGCTCGTCGATCCCGCGTGGGGATTCGGATCGCCGATGAATCCCGGCGGCGACGTGATGAGCACGCAGGTCGGGCGTTTGCATCTGCTGCTGCTCGCGCCCGGGCTAGCGTACCTCGTGTTCGGACCGCGCAAATGGACGAGTTCACGCCGCGCGGCGGCCGCGCTCGTCGTCATCGCGCTCGGGGCGCTCGCGTTCACGAACCGCGTCACCGAACCGATCTGGAACGCACTGCCGCTGCTGCCCTTCGTCCAGTTTCCGTTCCGGTTTCTCGTTCCCGCGTCCATCGGCCTCGCCGCGCTCGCGGGCACGGCGGTATGGTTCGCGAATCGTCTCCTCGGGCGATACGGCGGCTGGGCGATGTCCGGTGCGCTCATCGTCGCGTCGGCGCTCGCGTATTCGCCGTATGTCGAGGCGAAGTATCTGTTTCACGACCGCGCCGATCCCAACCGAATGGTGACGGTCGATCGCGCCGCCGCCGACGTGCTGCGTCGGCAGCCGCACGTGATCCAGGCGCAGGATCTGCTCACGCCGCGCGTGCTGCGCGAGGCGCGCGAGAGCAAGTCGACGGCGCGGGACGACTACCTGCCCGTGACGGTGAAGACCAAACCTACGGGCCCGGCTGCGAGCCTCGTCGAGGTTGCGGCGGGCGAGGCGCACGTGACGGTGGTCGAACGTCGCGACGCGTTTTCCCGGCTGCGGATCGACGCGCCGGGTGCGGCTACGCTGCTGGTGCATGTCTTCGATTTTCCCGGCTGGACCGCGAGAGCCGGGCGGCGCGTGCTCGTCACGCGCACGCACGAGACCTCGGGGGAGATCCTGATCGACGTGCCCGCCCAAACGCGCGAGGTGACACTGGCTTTCGAGGACACGCGCGCGCGGCTGATGGCCAAATTGTCGAGCGCGCTGGCGGTGGGAATCCTGATTTTTTGGATCGGCGTCGAGCAGTACCGATCGGTGCAGGGCCCCGCCCGCGCCAACCGACCGCCGCTCATGGAGCGGGCGCGGACGCGCTTTCGCCGTCGGAGAAACCGGCGATAAGGGCCGAACGCGAAGAACCCTCACCCCTTCTCGTTACGCTCCCTTCGGGTCTGAGCCCAAGGGTCGAAGACGCCTCCCCTCTCCCGTCATGACGGGAGAGGGGTCGGGGGCGAGGGCTGATTCATGCCCCGGCCAAGCCTCCTCAGCAACCGCACCCGTCGTCGTCATCATCATCGTCGTCATCGTCGGCCGCGGCATCGTCGTCCGACATGTCGTCATCGGCCATGTCGTCGTCCCCGGCGTCGTCATCCGCGTCGTCGTCGGACGAATCGGACTCGCGTACTCCGGAGACGATGAGCGTAAACGACTGCGGCCCCATCGGGACCTCGGACGCGCGCACGACGACGGTCACGAGCTCGCCGTCCGCCGCCTCGTCCACGAGCACCTGCTCGACGGGGTCGCGGTGGTTTTCACCGCGCGTGGCGTCGTCGGCTGGGCTCGCGGGATCGAGCACCCACGGCAGCCAGTCGGCGTCGCCGGCCTCAATGGAAAGATCGAGGTCGTTCACGAGCGCCTTGGCGGTCATCGTCGGTCCGGGAGGATCGGTCCAGACGAGCGTGGCCTTTACCTCGCCGCCGGTCGCCTCGAAGTCGAGCGTCAGTTCGTCGCCCTGATCGATCGCGTCCTGACGGACATTCGCCTCGTCGATGAGATCGAGCGAAGGCGGGATCTGGAGCACGCCGTAGCCGTAGCGGTAGTTCGGGCCCGGGGTGTCCTCGTCGAGCGAGCCGTGAATGATGAGGCCCTTCACCGTGGACGTCCAGGGCTGCGCGCCGCCGTTTTTCAGCGCCCAGTACTCGTGAACCAGCGCCGCCGCGCCGGCGACGACCGGGCTCGCCTGGCTGGTGCCGCACATGGAGATGTAGTTGTCGCCCGGTCCGCACGCCGTGATGCCCTCGGTGAACGAACCGCCGTCCGTCGCGCAGCCCGGCGCGCTCACGTCGGGGCGCAGGCGGCCGTCGTCCGTCGGGCCGTAGCTCGAAAAGCTCGTCATCACGAGCGAGTCCTTGTTGACCGCGCCGACGGCGATGGTGTTCTTGGCGGGCGCCGGGGGCGGCGTGGTGGAATAGGTGCTGCCGCACGCGCCGTAGCCGCGCTCGTTGCCGTTCGCCCACACGATCGTGATCGGGCCGTATTTGCCGTACACCAGCGCGTCGATGAGCTGCGCCGTACCCTCGTAATCGCCTTCCATGTTGCACAGCGCCGTGCCGAACCGCGCGAGATTCGCGCCGATCGAGTTGTTCGACACGTTCGCGCCGTGGTCCTGCACGGCGGTTCGGTACTGGCTTTCGATGCTCCGCGGGCTGTTGTAGAGCGGCGGAATGGAGAGCGGCAGAACCGACGCCGAGATGAACGACGCCTCGGGCGCGATACCCACGTACTGACCGCCCGACACCGTGCCGTTGCCGCCGACGATGCCCATCACGTTGGTCGCGTGGCCGACGAGGATGTCGGGAATCGGAAAGCCGATGACCGTGATGCGTCCCGCGAGATCCTGATGGAATCCGTTGTAGACGGTGCCGCCGTCGAGGATCAACACCTTGATGCCCGCACCCTTGACGCCGTAGTCCTCGTTGGCCACGTCGCCGCCCACCGCGGGTTTCGCCACGTCCATGTTCGGCTCGAGCGCCGGAAGCGACTGCTCGATCCACACGACCTCGTCGCGCGACGCCAGTTCCCGCACACGCACCGGGTCGATGGCGACGAGCCAGCCGTTGGTCGCTGTCGTGTGCTCGATCGGTCGGCCATACGCCGCCAGCAGCGCGCGGCCCTCGGCCTCGCTCACGTCGGGGAACATGCCGACGTACATCACGCAGCGGCTGTTTTCGGCGACGCTCCACGGGCCGAAGACGCCCGCGCGCACGTTTTCGTGCAGCTTGTCGTCCGCCGCGAGGCGGCCCACCCAACGCACCGCGGGCGCGGACTTAGCGGTGAAGTCGCGCGGCTCGATGCGCGCGAGCCACGCCGTGCCCGACAGCGGACGCAGCAGGTGGATTCCGGCCGCTCGGTACGCGTCGCGCGCGGCCTCGTTCGGCGTTTCGGGGAGTTGCACGACGATCCGCGCGCCCGCGTTCGCGCGCAGGTCGGTCGCGATGTCGCGCGTCGCTTCGGGCGTGAACGTCCTCGAACGCAGACGGATCGTGTCATCGGCGAGCGCGCCGCCCGCCCACATCATCGCGACGGCCGCGAAAATCGCCGTCCACATCTTCATCCCGGTCATCGTCTTCTCCCTCGAAAAATGGCGACGTACTCTAGCACAAAACCGCGCATGAAAAAGACGCATCGATCAGGGAATCGCCCGACGATGAGGCGGACGAAAAAATGTCTTGATGAAACGGATATCGATGTGGGATAAGTAATCTATTGGATTGTGCCATGCCGTTTCGCCGGGCCGATTTGGGCCGGATCGATGAGCCGTTTTCATGAATATCCGCTGAGGAATCGCCGGGAGGCGAATGCGTCGCGTTGGCGGCGAGCCGTTGCGTTTTTTCATTGGACTGGAGGGACTCATGAGAATACGGAAAAGGCCCCGGCGCTCCCGCGCCGGCGTTGCGGAAGTCGGCGTCGCGGCCATCACCTTTCTCGGGCTCACCGGCGTCGTGGCTATCGTGGCCATCGTGGCGATGAGCCTCCTCGTCATTTCGCTCGCGGTCGTGGTCGTCTCGGTGTCGTGCAGCGGCGACGACGAGAACGACAACGAGGGCGGCTGCGGAACGACCGAGGACGAACCGGTCGACGACGACACGGCGGATGACGATCTCGATGACGACATCGAACCCCCGCCGGGCGGCGATCTCGATCATCTCGGCCACGTGACCTGGCAGGGAATCCAACTCGCCATCGAGGGCGGCAACTACATGAACGTACGGTGGAGCGAGGCGGATGCCGATTCGCCGCACCGCGCGTGGCTCGTGATCGGCGACGCGGCGGGATCCGATGTGCTGCGTCCCCATGCCACGCTCGAACCCTACGTCGAGGTCGAAGCGCCCGAGGGCAATCCTCGCGCCGTGATTCGCCTCTTCATCGTCAGTCCGCCGCGAAACGACGCCGCCGGCGTTTGCGGAACGCAGAACACGCTCGCACAGATGAACTGGTACATCGACCGCGTGACCGGCGCGCTCACCGGCGCGCTGCTCGCCCGCTGCGAAGCCAGCGCGCAGGACACGCCGGTGCGCGTGTACGGCATCAGCGGACAGTGGCCCGTCGAGGCGA
>JADLEX010000117.1 GCA_020845895.1 Deltaproteobacteria bacterium
ACTCGGCGTTTCGGTCGAGGACGTGACGGCGTTCGTGCTCGGCGGCCATGGCGACACCATGGTGCCGCTGACGCGATTCTCGTCGGTCGGCGGCATCCCCGTCGAGGCGCTGATTTCCAAGGACCGGCTCGAAGCCATCGTGACGCGCACGCGAAACGCCGGGGCTGAAGTCGTGGCTCTGCTCAAGACCGGCAGCGCGTTTTATTCGCCGGCGGCGAGCGCCGTGCAGATGGCCGAGGCGATTCTCAAGGATAAGAAGCGGGTACTGCCCTGCGCGGCGCTGCTCAAGGGCGAGTACGGATACACCGACCTGTTCATCGGCGTGCCGTGTCTGCTCGGAGCTGGCGGGCTCGAAAAGGTCTTCGAGATCGAACTCACGGCCGAGGAAAAGAAAGCGCTCGACCACAGCGCGGACGCGGTTCGCGAACTGGTCGCAGTGCTCAAGCTCTCGTAATTCCTCGCATAATCAGCCGAGATCGAATCGCGGGGGGCCTGCCGGGTCCCCCGCTTTCGTGTGGTCCTGACGATTGTCGAAAAATTCGCCAATTGCCCCTTGTCGGGAGCGGTTTTTGTGATAAAAGGACGCGGGCGCCGCGTCGCGCGGCTCCGCTTCGTGCCCGATCTTCCGTTTTTCTTCTTTGCTCCGATGCGTTTGCGCCCGGCGGCGACTTGCGCATGATTTGGAGGAGTCCATGAATCACCCGATGCGAATCGACAGTCGAAGGAAACTCTTGGGGGCTTTGGGGGCCGCCACGGTCTTGATGACCGTGTTGCTGCTGTCCGCGCCCGCCGCATGGGCGGGGGAAGCGGATCTGGTCATTCCGGATCTGAACTCGGTGACGTTTCTCGGAGTGACCGGGCACAACCTGCTGCTCGGCGGTCTCGTCATCTGCGTCCTCGGCATTCTGTTCGGTCTCGTGCAGTCGGCCCAGATCAAGCGGCTGCCGGTGCACCGCTCGATGCTCGAAATCTCTGAGCTGATCTACGAAACCTGCAAGACCTACCTGATCACGCAGGGCAAGTTCATCGCCATCCTGTGGGCGTTTATCGCGACGATCATGATCGTCTACTTCGGCCCCTTGCGGCACTACGACTTCAATCAGGTCGCCATCATCGTCCTGTTCTCCATCGTCGGCATCCTCGGCAGCTACTCCGTGGCGTGGTTCGGCATCCGGATCAACACCTACGCCAACTCGCGCACGGCCTTCGCGGGCCTTCGCGGCAAGCCCTTTCCCACCATGGAAATCCCGCTCAAGGCCGGCATGAGCATCGGCATGCTGCTGATCAGCGTCGAACTCGTCATGATGCTGTTCATCCTGCTGTTCGTCCCCGGCGACTACGCGGGCATGTGCTTCATCGGCTTCGCGATCGGCGAGTCGCTCGGCGCGGCCGCGCTGCGTATCGCGGGCGGCATCTTCACGAAGATCGCCGACATCGGCTCCGACCTGATGAAGATCGTCTTCAAGATCAAAGAAGACGACGTACGTAATCCGGGCGTCATCGCGGACTGCACCGGCGACAACGCGGGCGACTCGGTCGGCCCGACCGCCGACGGTTCCGAAACCTACGGCGTCACCGGCGTCGCCTTGATCACCTTCATTCTGCTGGCCGTCAAGGATCCCACCGTGCAGATCCAGTTGCTCGTGTGGATCTTCGTCATGCGCATCGGCATGATCGTGACCAGCGCGCGGTCCTACGGCATCAACGGATCGATCGCCAAGGGCAAGTTCGGCAACGCGTCGAAGTTCGATTTCGAAAAACCCCTGACGTCGCTCGTGTGGCTGACCTCGGGCATTTCGATCGTCGCCACGTACATCCTGTCCGTTCTGCTGATTCCGTCGCTGGGACCGGCAGCCGACTACACTCTGTGGTGGAAGCTCGCCACGATCATCACGTGCGGAACGCTGGCCGGCGCGATCATCACCGAACTGGTCAAAGTCTTCACCTCGGTCAACTCGGGCCACGTGCGCGAGGTTCTCGACGCATCCCGCGAGGGCGGTGCGTCGCTCAACATCCTGTCGGGTCTCGTGGCCGGTAACTTCAGCGCCTACTGGATGGGCACGGCGATCATCATCCTCATGGCCATCGCCTACGCCGTCAGCCTGCTCGGTCTCGGCGAGATCATGCACGCCCCGGCGATCTTCGCGTTCGGCCTCGTGGCGTTCGGTTTCCTGGGCATGGGCCCGGTCACCATCGCCGTCGACAGCTACGGTCCCGTGACCGACAACGCGCAGTCCGTCTACGAATTGTCCACCATCGAGACGATCCCGAACGTCTCCCAGGAAATCGAGCGCGACTTCGGGTTCAAGCCGAATTTCGAAGAAGCCAAGATGTACCTGGAGGAGAACGACGGCGCGGGAAACACCTTCAAGGCGACGGCGAAGCCGGTGCTCATCGGCACCGCAGTCGTCGGCTCGACCACGCTGATCTTCTCCATCATCCAGCTTCTCAGCGAGAAGTTCGGAGAAGCGTCCGTCGCGGAGGGTCTTTCGATCCTCAATCCGATGTTCCTGCTCGGACTCGTCACGGGCGGCGCGATCATCTACTGGTTCTCGGGCGCGTCGATCCAGGCGGTTTCGACCGGCGCGTATCGCGCGGTCGAGTTCATCAAGCGCAACATCAAACTCGAAGGCGGTGGAGAGAGGGCGTCGGTCGAGGACAGCAAAAAGGTCGTTCAGATCTGCACGAAATACGCGCAGCGGGGCATGTTCAACATCTTCCTCGCGGTGTTCTTCAGCACCCTCGCGTTCGCCTGCCTGAACCACTACTACTTCATCGGCTACCTGATCTCGATCGCGATCTTCGGCCTGTACCAGGCGATCTTCATGGCCAACGCCGGCGGCGCCTGGGACAACGCCAAGAAACTGGTCGAGACCGAGCTCAACATGAAGGGGACCGAGCTGCACGCGGCCACGGTCGTGGGCGACACGGTCGGCGATCCGTTCAAGGACACCTCGTCGGTGGCCATGAACCCGATCATCAAGTTCACCACGCTGTTCGGCCTGCTGGCGGTCGAGTTGGCCATCACGCTCGACCCCACGGTCAGTCACATCCTCTCCGCGATCTTCTACGCGGTGTCGGTCGTGTTCGTGTGGCGCTCCTTCTACCGGATGCGCATCGAGACGGGTCGCGACGCGGCCTGATCGAATCCAAACTCCGACTTTCCTCGAAACCGGCGCCCTCGCGGCGCCGGTTTCTTTGGATACGGAGCCCGAGCTTCCGACTTGCTTTACACCGCGACGCCGCCTGTGCTAATTACCCGCCGGAATTCAAGACGAAGACATCGATGAGGAGTTTCGAGAGATGTCCATCACCACCATCGAGAAGCAGGAGATCGTGACGAAATTCCGCTCGCACGAAGCGGACACGGGCTCCCCCGAGGTGCAGATCGCGCTGCTGTCGGCACGCATCACCCACCTGACCGAGCATTTCAAGACCCACAAGAAAGACCATCACTCCCGGCGCGGCCTTCTGAAAATCGTCAGCCAGCGGCGTTCCCTTCTGAACTACCTGAAGAAGAAGGACGTCGGCCGCTACAAGAAGGTCATCGGCGAACTCGGGATCCGCAAGTAAACACACGCCCGCTCGCGAACGCGGCCCACGCCCCGGCCTGTTGCCGGCGGTGCGGGTCGCCGTCCGCGTTTCGGCGCGAAGGAGAAGTCCATGTCCGTTTTCAAACTCGAAGAAGATTTTCACGGTTCGACCATATCCATCGAAACCGGCCGCGTCGCCCGCCAGGCGCACGGCTCCATTCTGCTGACCTGCGGCGATACGATCGTCCTGGCGACCGCCGCCGTCTCTCCGTCCCCTCGCGAAGGCGTGGATTTTCTTCCGCTCACCTGCGACTACCTGGAGAAGACCTGGGCCGCCGGCAAGATCCCGGGGGGATTCTTCAAGCGCGAGGGTCGTCCGACCGAGCGTGAAGTGCTCGTGAGTCGCATGGTCGATCGTCCACTGCGCCCGCTGTTCCCCGAGGGCTTTCATCACGAACTTCAGGTCGTGGTGTCGGTCATCTCCAAGGACGAGGTGCATCCGGCGGACGTGCTCGCGATCACGGCGGCCTCGGCGGCGGTGAACCTGTCCAAGATTCCGTTCGGCGGCCCGCTGGCCGGCGTGCGCGTCGGTCGCGTCAACGGTCAGTTCATTTGCAACCCCACGCACGAACAGATCGACGCCGGCGATCTGGAGATGATTGTCGTCGGCACCGAGGACGCGGTCGTGATGGTCGAGGGCGGATCGAATTTCCTGCCCGAAAAAGAGATCGTCGACGCCATCATCTTCGGTCATAAGGCGATGCAGCCGTTGATCGCCCTGCAAAAGAGCCTGCGCGATGCGGCGGGCGTTCCCAAGATGGAGCATACGCCCCCGGCGCTCGACGCCGGTCTCGTGGCCGCGGTCGAGTCGATCGCGCTGCCGGCCCTGCGCGACGCGCTGAACACCAAGGTGAAGGCGGAGCGTTACGACAAACTCGCCCAGGTCAAGAAAGACCTTCAGGCAAAGATCGCCGAAGGGAAGACGCCCGAGACGGCCCCCAATCCCAAGACCGTGTCGGCGGTGTGGGAAGACCTGAAATATCGCGAAATGCGTCGGCAGATTTTGGAAGAAAAGCGCCGGGTCGACGGCCGCGACTACAAGGAAATCCGCGACATCAACTGCGAGGTCGGATTCCTGCCGCGCCCGCACGGCAGCGCGCTCTTCACCCGCGGCGAAACGCAGGCCCTGGTGGCCGTGACGCTCGGCACGCGTTCCGACGAGCAGAAGATCGAGGGCTTGTATCTCGAAGAGTGGCGGCGCTTCATGCTCCACTACAACTTCCCTCCGTTTTCGGTGGGCGAGGTCCGGCCCCTGCGTTCACCGGGCCGACGCGAAATCGGCCACGGCGCGCTCGCACGGCGCGGGCTCGAAAACATCCTGCCCACGAACGAGGACTTTCCGTACACGATTCGCATCGTCTCCGACATCCTCGAGTCGAACGGCTCGTCGTCGATGGCGACGGTGTGCGGCTCGTCGCTCGCGCTCATGCACGCCGGCGTGCCGGTGACCAAGCCGGTCGCGGGCATCGCGATGGGCCTCGTCAAGGAAGGCGAATCCTACGCGGTGCTTTCCGACATCCTCGGCGACGAGGATCACCTCGGCGATATGGACTTCAAGGTCGTCGGCAGCGCCGAGGGCGTCTCCGCCGTGCAGATGGACATCAAGATCTCGGGCATCGATGAGGACATCCTGCGTCAGGCCATGGAGCAGGCGCGGACCGGTCGGTTGCACATCCTCGGGATCATGAACCAGACCATGTCGCAGCCCGCGGCGGACCTTTCCAAATACGCGCCGCGCATCACCACGGTTCAGATCCCCATCGAGCGCATCAAGGATCTCATCGGCCCGGGCGGCAAGACGATCCGCGCGATCATCGAGAAGACCGGCGTCAAGATCGACGTCGAGGACGACGGCCGCGTGCTGGTCTCCAGCCCGAATCAGGACGCCGCGCGCGAAGCGATCGGGCTCGTGCGTGCGTACACGTCCGAGGCCGAGGTCGGCAAATACTACATGGGGCGCGTCGTGCGGATCACCGACTTCGGCGCGTTTGTCGAGATCATGCCCGGCCAGGACGGTCTCGTGCACATCTCGCACATGGCCGAAGAGCGTATCCGCTCGGTGCGTGACGTGGTGAAGGAAGGCGACGAGATCCTCGTCAAGGTGCTCGAGATCGACCGCCAGGGCCGCATCCGGCTTTCGCGCAAGGAAGCCATGGACGTCAAACCTGAGGACGTGCTCGAGTGAGCGGCGACCCCGTTCGGATCCTCGTGAAACGATTGCCGGGAGCGGAGGACATTCCGCTCCCGTCTTACATGACGCACGGCTCGGCGGGCATGGACGTGCGCGCGTGCGTCGATGGGGTGTTCGTGCTCGCGCCGGGTGAGCGCGCCGCCGTGCCGACGGGCCTGACGATCGCGGTTCCCGAAGGTTTCGAGGTGCAGGTCCGGCCACGCAGCGGGCTTGCGCTGAAAAACGGCGTCACCTGCCTCAACACGCCGGGAACGATCGACTCCGATTATCGCGGAGAGGTGCGCGTGATCCTCGCGAATCTCGGCGCGGACGCCTTCGAAATCCGTCGCGGCGATCGCATCGCGCAACTCGTGGTGGCCGCCGTCGCGCGCGCCGAACTGGAATCGGTCGAGGAATTACCCGTCTCGGATCGCGGAGAGGGCGGGTTCGGCCACACCGGGCATCGTTAGAAGACGGTCGCGCATTGACCGCGTCGCCCGCTCCCATGCATGATGCCGTCATGCGTATTCCGATCCTGCTTTTGTGTCTTGTACTTGCCGTCGCGGCGTGCGGAAAAGGGGACGACGCCCCTCCGCCCCCGCCGGGCCAGATCGTCGCGGATCCCGACGTCATCCGCTACGAAACGGTTAATCAGGGCGTGACGGTTCACGGTTCGTCCACGATCCGCAACACGGGTCAGACGACGCTGCTGCTCGGACCGATCCAGGTTTCGTGCCCGTGCACCAACGCGAGCGTCGAGCAGACGTATCTCCAGCCCGGCGAAGAGACGCGGCTCGAACTCACCTTCGATACGGCCAGCAATCCCGGCTCCGCGCGGCAATACATCACGGTCATGACCGATGATCCGCGAACGCCGCCGGCACTGATCCGTCTTGAAGGCACCGTCATGCCCGAACTTGTGATTTCGCCCGAGTTGCACCGGCTGGAATACGCCGAGCGAAACGACAAGACCTACACGGTTTCCAGCGAAATCCGAAACGCCCGCGCCGAACCGAAGCGCATCACGGCGGTCAAGTCGACGGGTGACGGCATCCTCGAGGCGCGAATCGAGGCCATGGAACTGCCCGCGACGATTGGGCCGAACGGATCGGTGAAGCTCGTCATCACGGCGAAATCGCCGAAGCGAAACGAACCGATTCGCGGACGGGTCTACGTGGAGACCGACACCGGGGTTATCAAATCCTACGCGGTGCTCGTCATGCAGGATGCGCAGCCGCTGGGCAGCGAAGAGGTCCCCGCCCCGGTGACCGCGCCGACGCCTCCGCCCCGCGAAGTCGCGCCGCAGTAACGCCCGTCGTGCGGACGAAGGGCGCCAGGCGGT
The DNA here is from genome assembly GCA_020845895.1 of Deltaproteobacteria bacterium. Taxonomy (NCBI): domain Bacteria; kingdom Pseudomonadati; phylum Myxococcota; class Myxococcia; species Deltaproteobacteria bacterium. Next base: position 7,106 of record JADLEX010000117.1, read on the forward strand.
CGGGCGGCTGGTGGAAACGACGGTTCGGACGGCCAAAATGAGCGTGAGCGATCCCCAATCGCGAAAGCGTTCGCAGCCCGATTCGGCGTGGCGCGAAACGAAACGCGCGAATATTTCCGGCGTCCTGTAACCTCTTGCACATACAACCGGCCCCGGTTCGGATTTATAATCGCACCCGTTGAGAGAAGAGCCGGTTATGGCTCGGGAAGATGCAATTGCTCACAGTCGCACACAGTGCGTGCTGAAATGATTGGCGAAGTCGAATGGGTTCCCCGGTAAAGGAAAAACCGTTCTCGTACCGCTACGAAGCGTTCGGCGGAATCATCCAGCTCGAGCATCCGCAGGCGTTGCTCTATGTTGACCGCGAGTTCATGCGGCGCCTCGGTTACGCGGAAAGTCCACTCTGGACCGATCGCGTCTCGACCGAGTCGCTGTTGTCCGCGCCGACCGAGGTGCAGCTCTCGTTGACCAACCGCTGCGGCGCGGGTTGCCGCCACTGTCACGCGGACAGTCGACCGGGCGACGGACCGGGCCGCGAGCTCGGGCGCGACGGCATGATCGCCGTGCTCGGCGAACTCGCCCGCATGCGCGTGTTCCATGTCACACTCGGCGGCGGCGAGAGCACCGAGTTGCCGTGGCTCTTCGAAATCGCGCATCTGGCCCGGGGGATGGGCGTCAATCCCAGTTTGACGACCAACGGATTCTTCGTGACCGAAGACAACGTCGTCGAATTCAACATCTTCGACCGCGTCAACGTCAGCCTCGACGGCGTGGGCGACCGATACGGCACGCACCGTGGCGTGAGCGGTTACGACCGGGCGGTCTCCGCATTGCGTTTGCTTCGCGACGAGGACATCCCCGTCGGGATTCACTGCGTTGTCTCGCGGGACAACTTCGATCACATCGACGAGGTGTTCCACCTCGGCCGCGAAATCGGCGTGCAGCAGCTCGAACTTCTCCGGTACAAACCGGCGGGAAGGGCGGGACGCGATCTGCTCGATTACCTGCGCCACGATCTCACCGATGAACAGGCATGGGACTTCTTCCCGCGCGTGATGCGCCTGGCGCAGGATCACCAGACGCCGCTCGCGCTCGACTGCTCGTTTACCCCGTATCTCTACGCGCACGGACCCGACCCGAAGTTGATGGAACGGTACGGCGTGACCGGATGCCTGGGCGGCAACACGCTGTGCGGGGTCACGGCCGACGGCTTGGTGTCCGCGTGCCCGTTCTCGTCGTCCGAGGGCCGCTCCATCGATGACATGCACGACTGGTGGGGATCGGAGGACACGTTCTTTTCGTATCGCCACTGGATGGACGCCGCTCCCGAGCCGTGTCGAAGCTGCGACTACCTCTCCGTGTGCCGGGGCGGCTGCCACGCGGTCTCGAAATTCGTCTTCGGCGATGTTTACAGCCCGGATCCGGGTTGCCCGCTCGTCCGCCGTCACTACGCGCATTCCGGCCTGCACCGGGCGGTCGCGGCGGATTAGTCCCCCGGCGGCATCGTCCATTCCCACGTCAGCAGGGCGAAGTACGGCGGCGAATACAGCAGCGCGAACGCGACCAACGCCGCGGGCGCGGCGAACGAAAGCAGGATCGCGTACATCGTCAGCGCCGCGAGAAATCTCGGAAACACCTCCACCAGACTGATCCCAAAATGTCGGCGCGATCGCCACGCGACGATGGCGAAACCCGTCGCGATGACCGCTGCGCCGACGAGGACGATCGGATCGGGAATCGGCGTCCACGAGATTCCCTTGAGCCCCGCGCGCCACGTGATCTGTAAGAGCAGGTGCGTGGAGATGAGCGCGACGAGCGGCATCGCGAAGACGCGCCGACCGGAGAGGAATTCCAGCGCGGCCAGTGCGCCCAGCGCGAAAAATGCCCACCCGAGCATGCCGATCACGGGAACGCCGAAGATGCCGCGGCCTTCCCAGAACCAGAGCCCCGCGTTGGTGCAGACGGTCTCGATGAGAGACGCCTCGACGCCGACCAGCGCCGCGCCCGCGACCACGCCGCGCGCGCCGCGAAGCCCGAGGCGGCGAACGAACTCGCGCGCGTGAATGATGACGAGCGGCCAGATCAGCACGATCGCAATCGGCACATACCCAATGAACGCGTGCCAGTCGGGGCTGTACCGATAGAACCGGTAGACGGCGATGGCGCTGTGTTCGGCGGCCCAGGCGGAAATCGCCACGAGCGCATAGGTGCGCGCGTATTCGCGGTCGCCGATCACGGACCGCATCCAGCGCCACGAAACGAGACCGATCGCGACGAGCGCACACTCCACGGCGAGCGGAACGGACCACGCGAAGGGCCAGCGCACGGGCAGCCCGACGATCACCCAGAACACCCAGATGAAATTCATCGCGGCGAAGGTCCACGTGATGGCGACGACGTCGGCCTGCGTGAAACCCCGCCGCCGCCCCCGCACGAAGAGGGCGAGCTGCAACGCCGGGGCTGCGATGAGCACGAACTCCTGCAGATCGAAGAGCCGCGTGCACGCCCCGACGAGGATGCAAGCCGCGGACACGAGGTTGAGGACGATCACGATGCGCGAGGCGACGGTCTCGCCGTGGACGACGGGATAGGTGGCGATCCCAGCGCGGCGGTCGCCGTCCAGATCACGAAGGTCGTAGATGATCTCGAAGCCGACTTCGAGCGCGGCGAGGAATCCGGCTATCAGACCGATGTAGGCGACGCCGACGCCGTCGCGAAGCGCGAGCGAAGAGAGCGGGTAGGCAAACAGCGTCAGCAGAAAGCCGACGCACGAGGCGGTGTTCTTGAAGAAGTAGACTTCCTTCAGGCGGAAGCGACGTCCGCGTCGGCGAAGGATCGGGAAATTGTAAACGAGACCGAGCAGGTGATAGGCGAGCCGCGGCCAGATCAGAGCCGGCATCCAGAAGAGGTGAACCGCGAATCCCGCGACGTAGAGCGCGATCGCGGCCAAGAGGATGGTCCGGGCGTTTTGCCGGGCGAAATCCGCGCCCGTCACCCGGTTGGCGACATCCTCGGTTTGATCGACGACGCGGTTGACGATGTTGACGAGGAACCAGTCGATGGCGACGACGAGCGCGAAGGCGGGATGGAACGCGCCCGTGAGCATCTTGCCGAAGACCAGCGACCCGCCGGCCGCGATCAGCACGATGTGGAAGCGCGAGACGTGGTAGAGGTTTCGGAGCACGATCTTTCCGGGTTTGAATAATGCGAATCGCCGACAGCGGATTACCACGCCGCAACGGTCTTCGTCACGGGGATTCGTCACCCGGCGCGGTCAGCATCCGCGCAAAGTCGTCATAGACCGACGACGCGAGCCCCAGCGCGCCGCTGACGGCGCACACCTCGGCCGCGAAGCGGGATGCGAGGTGCAGGGCGCCTGGCCAATTCAGACGCCTCATCATTCCCGCGATCACCACGGCGGCGAACGCGTCACCCGCGCCCACGGCGTCCACCCAAGCGCGGGGGGCGGTCGCTTCAACGTGATGAACCGTGTCGCTCGTCACGACATCCGCGCCGCGTTCGCCGCGCGTCATGATGATCGCTTCGCAGCCCCATTCGCTGCGCTGCCGCGCGGCGGTCTCGGTCCCCGAGTCGCCCCACAGGATCGTCGCTTCGTCCTCGTTGAGCTTGACCCAACGGGCATCCCGCGCGAGGGCGATCACCGCGTCGCGTTTCCACCACGGCGAGCGCAGATTCACGTCGAGAAAACGATTCACGGTGTGATCTTCCGTCAGCGCGGCAAACGCGTCGCGAGAGGACTCCGAACGCAGCGCGAGCGAGCCGTGATAGACGAGCCCGGGAGACCCGATCACCGCCGATCGGACCAGGACCGCATCGATGTGATCCCACGCGCGGTCGGGCACGATCTCGAACGTCGGCTGACCGTGATCGAGACGCACCCGCACCTCGCCGGTGGGATGCACCGGATCGATCTGCACGCCCGCCGTGTCCATTCCCCAAGAACGCATGGCGGCGAGCGCCGCACGGCCGCGCTCGTCGTCTCCCACGCGCGAAATCATGAGCGGATCGAGGCCGAATCCGCGCAGGTGGCGGGCGACGTTGAACGGCGCGCCGCCGAGCACCGCGTGGCCGTCTGGGAATACGTCGTAAAGAAGCTCGCCGAAGACGACGGGACGCGTCATGATCGGACTTCCAGCGCGCGCGTCGCGCGAAGCATGCCGAGGGCGTAGAGCGACGTGCCGCAGCCCCAATCGGGCGAGAGGTAACCGGCGGTCGGCTCATCGCGGCCTGTGTGCCCGTAGTTTTCGACGATCGCGCCGCGGTCCGAAGCGCGAAATCGCGCTATGTTGCCGGGAGCGATGCGGGCGTTGTCCTCGATCAGCATGAGCGAATAACACGCGCGCAGCGCCGCGAGGGCGCGCGCGCGAAACTCGTCGTCTCCGGTCGCTCGGAACAAATCCGCGAGCAGCGGGACGAAGAGCCCCTGACGGGCGTCGGAGAGTTCGGCATCGGTGTTCATGCACGCGAATCCGCCGAATGCCTCGTAACGCAGTCGTGGGATGTTGTGCGGCTGCTGAAACAGGCACAGGCGCGCCGCGAGGGTTCGCGCAAGGCGAAGGCCCTCCGGCCATGCGTCGGCGAGATCCAATGCGGCGCGGGCCGCCCAATAGATCGACATCGTGTTCGCGGCGCGCGTGCCGGTACGCGGATCGACCCCGGCGGGACGCCCCGCGCACGACAGGGCGAGCTCGAAGTCGTTCCAGTCGTCGGTCGGTAGGATCTCGCGCTCGATATGCCGAAGCGCATCGATCGCCGCGTCGCGCCAGCGCGGATCGGCGTCGAATTTCGCGAATCGGGCGAGGAATAGGGCAGGCGCGGCGGACGCGGCCGATGCGCGCAGAAACGGATCGGCGATCCAACCCGTCGCGGTTCGGCGCACCCACGACGGAAACGTCGCGCCCTCGCGCACGCGAACCAGGAACTCGGCGATCTCGCGGCAACGCCTGGCGATGCGTGCGTCGGCGCAAACGTGCTCGTGCCATTCGAGCAGATGAAAGCCGGTGACGGCCATGTCGGGCAGGTGGTACGCGTCGGCAATCATCTCAAAGGCTCGTGTGCCGCGCAGCCAGCGCGGCGGCTCGCCGAGCAGCGCGACCGAGGGCGACGCGCCGTCCTCGAGCGGCGCCAAGAGTGCGAGTTCGACCATGGCCCCGGCGCGCCGCTCGGTTTCGGCGTCGCCGACTGACCGGGCGCAAAGCGCCGCGCCGAGCGCCGTGCGGACCTGATTGAACCACACACCGAAGGTCGCGATCGGCGCGACGGCCATGCGGCCCGAATGCAGGAGCGATGTGAGAAGCCGGTAGCCGTTCGGTCGCGTGAACATGTGCTTCTGCACGGCGGCCATGACGCCGAGCAATCTTTTCTGATGTCTCAGAAACCGGTCGAACTCGACGCGTGTCATCACGCGCGGCGACCGCTTTGCCGTCAGCGTCTGCGTCGTCATGCCCGCGACGCGGGCCGGGCCGCGATCCCACTCGCGGTAGAGATCGTCGCGGAAAATCCGGTCCATGGCCGCATGCGCGAAGCGGTCGTACGCGGCGTCCGTCTCCAAGGGGACATCGATCGACGTGCGCGTCGCCCAGATCAACGTCGCCGCGCGTTCGTAGGCGTCTTCGAGCGAACAATCCGGCCACGCGGCGACGAGATGTGTCCAGGAGATGTCGCCGGCGGGAAGGCGGGCCGACGTCGCGCGCGCAAAGAACACATGGCCGCGCGTCGACACATCTCCGACGCCATGCCGGATCGTCAGACCGCGCCCGTCACGATCCAGATCGACATAGCTCGCGATTTCGGGCGGCGCGCATGGGAGAATCGGGGCGAACATCGCGCAGCCCCGTTCGGTTTCGACGAGCACCGCCCCGTGGCGAAAGACGTGGTCGGCGATGACGTCGCCGGGCCGGGGAAGGAAATACGGCGTCGCCATTCGGGTGATCGCGGCGTTCCAGCGCCAACCGAATTCGAGGTGACGGGCGGAGGAACCCCGGCGTTCGCGAGACGCGACCACGACGCGCAGCGCGCCATCGCCGAACGATTCGCAGGACCGGACGATGCCCGTGCCGACGCGCTCCGGCGCGCACTCGATCCCGACGACGGCGAGCGGCGCGGCGGGAGAGGGCGTGAAGTGGTGCGCAAGATCCGGCATGGATGACGTGAACCCGGGTCGGGTTAAGGGCGGGTTCGCCGCCGCGGCCCTGTCAGGGTTTTGGAATTTCTCGCAGCGAGAAGGACATCCGCACCGTCACCGCATTTACCGCCACGTTCGGTGCGGCCGGGCGAGCCTCGGCGGTGACATTGACCGAGCCTTCCTTCATGCAGTGACGTTTCGTGTCGTAAAGAAACGTCCCCGCGCCGTCCCCGTGAAAATCGAGCCGCTGGTCCAGATCCCTCGGCAGATTCAGCGTCGATTTCGCCTTGTTCAGCAGCTTCGCGACGATGCTCGAGTCGATCCGCAGTGTGGCGATCCCAGCATCGCTCATCGACTCGACCTTCATTAAGGGGCCGAACTCGTCGTTCTCCAGATCCATCATGTAGCCAGCGGGCTTGTACGATTCGCCGACCTGGATCTTCTCGATCGGCATGACGGCCTGCGTGAGCATGAGGTGCGGCTCGACGAGAGCCTGCTGGAGCTGCTGCTCGGTGCGGGCGATGACCGCGTCGCGTCCGGGACCGGCGGGAAACGCGGCCGGGTCGGCGCGCAGCTTCAACACTCGTCCGCCGCGCGACGAACGCACGTCGATGGGGTGCTGGCCGAAGGCGCGCAGAATCTTGACCTCCGGGCCTTCATCGGACTGTTGCAACAGCGCGGTGCCGAAGATGTTTTGCACGCCTTCGCGGTTGGTGGCGGTGACGCGGTAGTCGAGCGGCGTGAACCGCATTTCGACCTCGTTCTCGCCGACGGATACGATCTCCTGCCGGTACTTCAGCACCTCGCGCAGGTTGAGATTGAACTGAAAGATCGACAGGCCGACGGCCCGGGTCTGTTCATAATAGAACGTCGCCGGTGCGGATGGGTCGTAGGCGACGGTCTTCGCGCACGCGGCGCAGGCGATCACGGCAATCAGGCCGGCGAGCTGGATCGAGCGCACAATACGGGACATTCGAGGACTCCCCGGGCAAGGCAAAAAGGTGTTGCGCCGTCGCGTATTTGACCCTACGTTATGGGCCCCCTTGGGGACGTGTCAACCGACGCACGACCTCTCACCACGGATGAAAACATGGACGCGACCATCATCGGTTTGCGGCAGTGCGGTAAGACCACGCTGCTCGAAGCGCTCGCGGGAGCCGAAACCCCCGGCTCGGGAATCGCCACGGTGCGTGTGCGCGACGATCGGGTCGATGCGCTGACGAAGATCTTCAATCCGAAGCGCACGGTGTACGGCGAGATTCGGGTGCGCGAGGCCGCGTGGCCGGGCACCGGCGAGTCGGCCCGCAAGAGCGCGATGGAGCAGTACATCAACGCGATTCGCGGTTCGCGGCTCTTTCTGCACGTGGTGGCCGCCGCACGCACGCCGCTCATGACCGAGGAACCGAATCCGGCGCGCGATCTGAATCAGCTCGACGGCGAAATGATGTTCGCCGATCTGCTGGCGATCGACCGCATCCTGGAACGCTCGAAAAAAGCCCCGATCGATGGAAACCTGAAGGATCTGCTCGAACGGCTGAAGACGGAACTCGAATCCGAAAAGCCGCTGTGGACCCTCGGTCTTTCCGACGCGGAAAAAACCGCGCTGGCGGGATTCAACCTCATCACCGTCACGCCGCAGCTTGTCATCGTCAACACGGCGGAAGGGGTTGGCGAAATCGACTCCGCGGTGTTCGGCGTGCGGCTGCGCGGTCGTCACGTCGCGGCGATTTCGCTGCCCGTCGCCCGCGAGGTGAGCCTGCTGCCGACCCTGGAGCAGGACACCTTCGCGCGCGAGATGGGGCTCGACGGGCCCGCCGCGCCGAAGCTGTCGCGCGAGGCGTTCGCGCAGCTCGACCTCATCAGTTTCTTCACTGTCGGCGATGACGAGTGCCGCGCCTGGCCGATCACGCGCGGCACCGAGGCGCGTGCCGCGGCGGGCGTGATCCACTCGGACATCGAACGGGGTTTCATCCGCGCCGAGGTTGTGGCCTACGGCGAATTCATGGCGCGCAAAACGCTCAAGGCCTGCCGGGACGACGGCGTGCTGCGTCTCGAAGGCAAGACTTACGTGGTCGCCGACGGCGACATCATAAACTTCCGTTTCAACGTCTAAATCCGAGCCGAAGCCGTCACGCTTCGTCGAATGCCTTGGCGGCGACGTCGAACAGGCGCACGGCCTCATTCGAATCAAGGCGAAGCGGGGCGTTGGGAACGGCCCACGGGGCCATAGGTGCGGATCTCGCCGCGACCGCATCCAGATCCGTCGCCACCCACCCACGTTTGACCGCGCCGCCGCGACCCGCGTCGAGGCAAGTCCCGAGTGGTTTCGCCGCCGCAAAAAGTTCGAACCATGAAATCGCCCGGCGAAACGACGCGTTGGTCCACACGGTGTCGCCGCCGATAGACGGCACGGGATCGAGGTACGTGCGTTCGGGCGCTGATGCGGCATGAAACGCGCCGTCCGCGTGCGTTCGCCCGCCGGAAAAGGCGAGATCCATTCCGAGCAGCACGAGCTGCGACGCGCCGAGAACATCGGCGAGCGCGGTCGCCGTGGTTCCGACGATTCCCCCCGAAGCCACGCGGCCGATTCGCCACAGATCGTCGAGCGCCTGCGCGACGGGGTCGAGATCGGGCAGGGCGGCCACGCGCGGCGCGGGCCAGTGTGCGGGCACGTCGGGATGCACCGAGGGCAGATAGACGAGCGGCGGCGCGGCGGTGAAGCCGTCGCACTGGCGGGCGTTCGCGTCGTAGGGGTCCACCGAGACCGCGAGATCGGCGCGGATCCCCGCCACCTCCAGCACCTCGACCGCCGCATCGACCGCGATGATTCGGACGCGATCACGAATTGCGCGCAGCTCTTCCACACCGACCGACAGCGACGGGCCCGCGCCGACGATGATCGCGGGCTCGTTTTTCCAGGCGCCGGCTAGCAGGCGGACGGGTGTGTCGGTGGCGAGGAGCGCGACGTTCGCGCGGAAATTCGCACGGATCTTCGCGCGGGACTCCGCCCCGACGCGACCGTACGTTGCGAGGTGATCGGCGAGGCGACGCGTCGGGAGCGCGTCCGCATCGCAGAAGCGCAGCTCGGCGTCGTCGGTCAGGATGCTTCCGTTCCCGGCGGCAAAAACCTCGTCCAGCGCCGCAAGCCCGCAGGCGTCGCCTCGCACGAACTCGACCCGTGGGTCGTCCAGAACCGCGTCGAACATTCCCTCGTCGAGCGCGGCCCGAAAAACGGACGCGTTCACGACGACGCCCACGACGCGCCGGGCGTCGAACTCGGCCAGCAGCGCGACGAGTCGATGCCCCGCGCCGACGCCGAACAGCACGACCGGCGAGGCGGGGCGTTCGCCGAGGCGCGAGCGAATGACATCCCACGCCTCGCGCTGGGGATCGCGCGGGCTGAACAGGGTCACGGCGCGCCCGGCGTCGTCGATCAGCCGGATTGTTCGCCCGCCGGAAATCCGTATCCACGCCGCGGGCGGCGTCGAGTCCACGACATCGGCCAGAGCGGGCCAACGTCGTCGCAGGATTGCCGGTGCGCGGCTGGGCATGCGGGCAACATAGCAGAAATGCGGCGTTCGGTATCGGCCGCGCCCGGTTGCCGGGGTGCGGGCGACATTCTCCATCGCCCCCCTGTTCGGGGCGTTCGGATTTCCGCATACTGAGTCGCCGATCGGGTTGGGCGGATCGGCGTTTCGAGAATCGAAAACGAATGGGAGTGCGGAAGATGGGGGAAAAGCCGAATCCGTACGAGGCGTTCCGGTCCGCTGTCGACGGAAAGAACATCCTCGTCACGGGAGGAACCGGTACCGTCGGCTACGAATTGATCAAGGCGCTGCTCTCGCTTTCACCCGGCGTCGTGCGCGTCTTTTCGCGGGACGAACAAAAGCAGTTCTACCTGCGCGAGGAATTCCGCCACTTCGAGAAACAGGTCCGGTTCCTGATCGGCGACGTCCGCGATCGACCGCGTCTCGACCGCGCGCTCGAAAATGTCGACATCGTCTTCCACCTCGCCGCACTCAAACACGTCGAGAGCTGCGAGTACAACCCCTTCGAGGCGATCAAGACCAACATCAACGGCACGCAGCATCTCATCGACGCCGCGTTGATGCACGACATCGAGACGGTCATCTTCACCAGCAGCGACAAGGCGGTGAATCCGTCGAACGCCATGGGCGCGAGCAAGCTGATGGCCGAAAAGCTCATGGTCGCGGGCAATTTTCACAAAGGTCGTAAACGCACGCGGTTTTGCTCGGTGCGTTTCGGGAATGTGCTGGGCAGCTCGGGATCGGTCATTCCGACCTTCGTGAATCGCATCCGCCTGGGACTGCCGATCGAGATCACGCACCGCGACATGACGCGATTCGTCATCAGCTTTCGCGAGGCGAACGAATTGTTGCTCACAACCCTGCGCGACGGCGTCGGCGGCGAGATCTTCGTGCGCAAAATGCCGGTCGTGCGCATCTTCGATTTGGCCGAGGTTCTGATTGCCGAAACCGCGAAGATGTACGACCTCTCGCCGGTCCCCACGCGCGAGATTGGTGTGCGGGCGGGCGAAAAGCTCTACGAGGAGCTCGTCACCGAAGAGGAATCGGCCCGCACGTTCGATATCGGAGACTATCTTGTCATCCTGCCGCAACTCGGCGGGGCGTGGCCCGAACCGGCCGATGCGACGCCGCTTCACATCGGGTCGTATTCCAGCCGTTCCGAAGACGCGGTGAGCGCCGCGGACGTTCTGAAGATCCTCGAGTCGGACGGCACATTGCGAAATCCCAATCTGCTCCACGGCGTCCGCGCAACGCAGCCGCTCCAGCCCGGGGACCTGTTCGCCGGAGATTTCATGGAGTCCGTGAATGCCGGGTAGTCGCATTCTCGTCACCGGCGGCGCGGGTTTCATCGGCCGGTGGGTGGTGGCCGAATTGCTGGGGCGAACCGAGCCGGAGCACGGGGTCGTCGTTCTCGACAACCTTTCCAACGGCTCGCCGGAGAATCTGGAGGAGTTCCGCGACCATCCGCGATTCGTCGAGTTCGTCCAGGGCGACATCCGGGACACGGCGACGATGCGCGCGTTGTTCGCGCGGCACGAATTCTCCACGGTGTTTCATCTCGCCGCTCGGATCAACGTTCAGGATTCGATCGACAATCCGCGCGACGTCTTCGACGCCGACGTGGCGGGCACGTTCGAGTTGCTCGAACTGTGCCGCGAATTCAGCGCCCGATTCGTCTTCACCAGCACGTGCATGGTGTACGACCGGTGCATTTCGCCGGACGGAATCCGCGAGTCGGACCCGGTGAAACCGGCATCGCCCTACGCCGGCGCCAAGCTCGCGGGCGAAGACTTGGCGCTGTCGTATTTCCACGCATACGGTTTGCCGGTTGTGGTGCTGCGCCCGTTCAATACCTACGGACCGTTTCAGAAGTCGTCGGGCGAGGGCGGCGTGATCGCCATCTTTTGCAAAGCCGCCCTCGGTGGGAGCGAACTACGCATCTATGGCGACGGGACGCAGACGCGGGACTTCCTGTACGTCGAGGATTGCGCACGGTTCATCGTTCTGGCGGGATTCGATCCGAGGGCTGAGGGACGCGTACTGAACGCCGGGAGCGGCGCCGACGTGACGATCAACGAACTTGCGGACCTCGTCTCCGCCGGCCGTGCGTCGATCGTTCACGTTCCGCATATCCATCCGCAAAGCGAGATCATGAAGCTGCGTTGCGACGCGTCATTCGTGCGTTCGCTGCTCGGGTTCACACCGTGCGTGGATTTGGCCGAGGGGATCGTGCGGACATCCGAATGGATCGCCGCACGCCTCGCGAGAACTTCATGACGACGGGTCCCCACGCTTCGGCCGGATACATGCGCGATTGGGACGAACTGCCGATTCCCCTCGCGGTGACGGACCGTGAGTTTCGCGTCTTGGCGTCGAATGGCGCATGGAAGTCGGCCGGCGTGACCCCGGACGGTCTCGTGACGCGATTTCCACTTCCCGGCGAAGGGCAAGCAAAGGGCGGGTATCTCCTTGTCGGTTCCCTCGAGACGAGCGGCGCCGAGGTGACGCACGCCCAATCGCAATCCGAAAAAATGGCGGCGCTCGCCATGCTCGCGGGCGGGATCGCGCATGAATTCAACAACCTGATGGGCGGGCTTCTCGGTTACGCGCAGCTCGCGGAAAAAACGGGCGAGACGGCGGACTACCGACGGGCTATCCAGGCCGTCTATCAATCGGCCACGAGGGCCCGGGACGTCGTCGGCGCGATGCTCGGATTCGTGGGACGACCCATGGATCGGTCGGACCCGACGACATTGACCGAAGTCGTGACGCCGATCCTGACGATGGTCGAGGCCGGGCTGCGTAACGAGAATATCGAGGTCGACACACGGATCGACGACGCGGGCGAGATCGTGCTCGATGTCGGACGCGCACAGCAGGTGCTGCTCAATCTTGTCATCCACGCGCGGGCGCGGTTGCGGGACGCGGGTGGCGGCGTCGTGTCGGTCGCCGCCCGGGTGGAGGGTCGATTCGCCCTGATTCGAGTGGCGGATTCCCTGTCCGCGGAACCGAACGGCGCGGCGGCGAGAAGCATTTCGCTGGCGACGGGCCGGGCCGTGCTGCGGGAGATCGGCGGGGACATTCGGGAACACCAGGACGGTGCAAGGCTTTCGTTCGAGATGTTGTGTCCGGTTGGTCCGGCGGGAGACGCGGCGACGATCGATCCCGATCAGGAATTCGCTGGGGAGTCGGAGCCCGGAGGCCGGATCCTGGTGGTTGACGACGAAAGCATGGTGCGGGATCTTCTGGCGCACGTGCTCGGAATGCACGGGTACGAGACGCAAACAGCCTCGACGGGATTCTCCGGCGTGGAAAAAGCGCGCCATCTGGCGCCGGAACTCGTGAGTGTGGATGCGCAGATGCCGGGAATGTCGGGAATCGAAACCTGTGCGGCGATTCGGAAAGAGATTCCGAACTGCGCATTTCTCATGGTGACGGGCGCCGTCGGCGATGAACTGGAACGAATCGCCGGTTCCGCGGGCGGGCAAGGAATCGAAATCATCGCCAAACCTTTTGAAATCGAGGCCGTGTTGGGGCATGTGCGGCGGTTGGTCGCGCTCGTCCGGGCGGCTTCGCGGGAGATGTCATGAAATTGTACGTGGATGATCGTTTGCTGGGCGAGGCCGGCGGGGACACGCCGCTCAATCTCGACACCATTCTGGACCGACTTCAGGATCAGGGGCAGGTTCCCGAGGATCGGATCATCATCGCGGTTCAGGTGGACAACCGACGGATCGACCCGGCGGTGGACGAAATCGGGCTCATGTCCGTCCTGCCCAACGACACGAAGATTTTTCGCGTGGTCACCGAGTCGGTGGCCGTGCTCCTGCGGGACGCGCTGGAGGACGGACGCGCCGCCTTCGAGGTGATCGCGAAGGCCAGCGTCGATGCCGTGAAGAAATTGCGGGGCGGCAATATGCCCGATGCCCTGAAATTCTTCGGGAAATTGATGGAACGCATCCAGTCCACGATGGAGTACTGGACCGAACTTCGCGGTCAGCTCGAAGCCTATAACCCGAAATTTCGCTTCGAACCGGTCGAGGAACTGCTCGAGAAGTTTCGAAAGTGCCTCGGCGCCGCCGTCGGGTTTCAGCAGGACGGGGACTGGGTCATGCTCGCCGATACCGTGGAATATGAGTTCGTCGAGATTTTCGAGCAGTTTCAGAAACTTGTGGGCGGTTTTGCGAACGAGATAACCGACGGTTCTGGTTGAAATTTGGCCGGAAATCGCGAAAATTCCCCGCCGGTCCCTTTAGAAATCTCTCCAAACCGCCGATGTAGAGACTGACGAACCGAATCCACGGAAGGACGGCGGATTGTCCATCAGCGCGGTCAGCATCAACAGCCTCCTGAGCCGGTATCATCGGGCGCTCGCCCGTTCCGAACCGCGTTCAGGGTCGAGTGGCGCCGCCCAACGGGCCGACCGCGTGGAAATCAGCTCTGAAGGACGCGAAGCCGGGTTGTCGGATCGCATCGGAGAAGCGGCCGTTCGCGCCCTTCGCGAACAGTCCGTCGACGAACTGATCAAAAAGTCGCGCTGACGATCGGCGTCGGTCGCCGTTATGTTGATGCTTACAGATGGATTGAGCCGGGAGGCTTGACGTATGACCGAACAGACGGAACCCAAACGGGCTCTGGTCGCGGACGACGAGGATGTTTTTTGCAAACTCCTCGCCAAGACCCTGAGTCTCGACGGGTTTCAGGTCGATACCGCAAACGACGGCATGGAGGCGATCGAGCTGCTCGACCGCCATCGCTACGCCGTCATTTTGACCGACCTGATGATGCCGCGGGCCGGCGGGCTCGAGGTGCTTCGCGCCGCGCGTCGTACCGACCCCGACGTGGCCGTGATCCTTGTGACGGGGTACGCGTCGCTCGATTCCGCGCTCGCCGCCATCAAGGAAGGGGCGTACGACTACATCACCAAGCCATTTCAGCTCGAGGAGATTCGGCTGACCGTCTCCAACGCGCTTGAGCGTCGTCGCTTGGTCGATGAAAACAAGTCGCTGCTCGAAAGCCTCGAAAAAGCCTACCGGCAAATCGACGACCTGATGAAGCGGCAGGTGTCAGCCGCCAGCGAGGTCGACCGCGAACTCGCGGCGCGGCAGAAGGAGATTTTCGACAAGATCCAAAGCGTGCGCACGCTGCGCGGAGCCACGGCTCCGATTCTCGCGACCGGCGAACTTCAAAAAAAAAATGAGGCTGAGCTGACCGACAGGCTCGAAGCCGTTTCCTCCACCCTGAATCGACAATTCGTTCGATCGGATGCGGGCTCTTCTCGTTCCAAAGCCGTCGGGTCGTAAATCATGAAAATCGATGGGGCCAAACCCCGGTCTCGGATTCTGATTTTGGAAGACGAGGTCCCCATCCGCAATGCGCTCGCGCGCTATCTCGAACAGATCGGTTATGAAGTCGAGACCGCGGAAAACGGTCGCGTCGGACTTGAAACGCTCCGCGCGGGTCGATTCGATCTGGCGATCTCCGACATCATGATGCCCGACATGGGCGGCATCGCGTTTCTCGAAAAAGCCAAGTCGGAGCGCCCCGATCTCGACGTCGTCATGGTGACGGGCTACGGCGACACGTCGATCGCCGTGGACGCCATGAAAAACGGCGCCTCGGACTTTGTCACGAAACCGTTCCAGTTCGATTACCTCGAAAGCATCGTCCGCAGATTGGTGGAGCGTCGGGAGAGTCGCGCCGGCCGTCCCCGGGACGTGGATGTCGAGCACCTCGAAGGCCGGCTGCGCGACAAGGTGCGCGAACTGTCGACCCTCTACTCGATCAACGAATCGCTCGACGAGGTCGAAGGCGTCGAGCCGGTTTTTACGCGCATGGCGCGACTCGCCGCGCAGTCGTGCGACGCCCGATCGGCGTCGGCGTACCTCTGGGAAGCCGATACGCGCACGCTTGTGCTGCATTCCGTGTATCCTTCGGGCGCGGTGTCCGCCCGAGTCCCCCGAGTCCGGGCACCGGGCGTGTTCGTCGATCTGATGCGCAAGCCGCACGATCCCAAACGGTTTTCGGACCCGATGGGTTTGGCGATGCTCGAAACCCTCCTCGTCACTCCGGAGCGTCCGCCGTCCTCCGCCGTTCTCGCTCCGTTGTTCGTGCGTGGCGAGGCGTTCGGTGTCCTGTGCGTCGAGGGGAAATTCGGCGATGCGTCCTTCGGGGAGCCGGATCTCGGGTTCGTCCGGACGATCCTGAAAAAAGCGGCCGTGATGATCGAACGGGCCGCGCTCTACGACACCATTCAGTCAAACCTCGTATCGACGTTGACCTCGCTCGTGCGCACGCTCGAGGCGAAGGACACCTACACGCGCTTTCACTCCGACCGGGTCACGAACCTCGCGATGCTGGTCGGGCGCGAGATGGGCGTTTCGCAGGCGGACCTCGAAGTTCTGCGTTTCGCGGGTCTTCTGCACGACATCGGCAAGATCGGCGTGTCCGACGCCATCCTGCAAAAAAAGGGCTCTCTGACGCCGGAGGAATTCGAGGCGATCAAGGCGCATCCCATCATCGGGGAGCGCATTCTCGAACCGCTCGGCATGTTGCCCGACGAACGTGCGATCATCCGCCATCATCACGAGCGCTGGGACGGGCGCGGATATCCCGACGGCCTGGCGGGCAAGGACATCCCGTTTCTGGCGCGGGTGCTCACGCTCGCGGACTCGTACGACGCCATGACCTCCGATCGTGTTTATCGCCTCGGGCTCAAGCACGATGTGGCGCTCGGAGAGGTGGTGCGTTACGCGGGCCGTCAATTCGATCCGAACGTCGTCGCGGCGTTCGAGTCGCTCTGCCGTCGTCACGCGCACGATCTCCTCGAACGGATGAACGCGGGGCTCGACAAGGAATCGATCCTCACGCAGCGGCTTCGCGCGGCGTCATAAGACCGCGCAACCCCGGATCCCGCCGGTCGAACCGTTCAGGAATTATTTTCCACGCTTTCGCCGGGCGCATACCGGAGGACCGTGACGTTTTCGAGCGTCACGAGACCCTCGCCCATCAGGGCGTCGAGGCGCGGCAGGACGCGGTCGATGTTTTCTCGGCTGTCGACGACCTCGATCACGATCGGCAGATCCTGCGAGAGGCGAAGCAGGTGCCCGGTGTGCAGGTGGCTCTTCGCTCCGAAGCCCAGGATCCCGCGCAGCACCGTCGCGCCGGCGATTTTTTCTTTGCGCAGCAATTCGACGATTTCCAGGCAGAGCGACTTGCGACCCGCACGGTCGTCCTCGCCGATGAAGATGCGCATCAACGTCTGTGTCCCGGTCAGCCGCCTCAACGTGCGAGTTTCGGTCATCTCCCGCCTCCCAAAAGGAATCGTGACAGGTGAACCGCCGCCGCGCAGGCCATCAGGCACAGCACGACGTTGAGACCGACATTCGCGCCCGCGCGCCACCAGTCGCCGTCCTCGAGGTATTTCCACGTTTCATAGCTGAAGGTCGAAAACGTCGTGAACGCGCCGATGAATCCGATCCCGATCGCCGATCGCCATTCTGCGGAAATCCACGTGCTGCCGAGGCTGATTTCCATGATGGCGCCGAGCAGGAAAGACCCCAGCACGTTGACCGCCAGCGTGCCGTGGGCGAACGACGTTCCGAAGATCCGATAGACCGCACCGCTCATCGCGTAGCGTCCGATCGCGCCCAAGGCGCCGAATCCCCCAATCAGGAGCCAGATGCGCATCGCGTCCTTCCCGCCAATGGTAAATATTCGGGGTGTTCACCCCCTCGTACGGACGACCGGCGACTCGATCGCACCGACTCCCGCCGCGGTTCCGAAGCCGCGAGCGGGCATGCTCGTGTGCGTCATGCGCGGTGTCAACACACTTTCCACTTGCACGAACGGTCGCAAGTTCCTACACTGACGTTGTTGCGAATGCATTGACGCGGGATGATCGGCGAGCGGGTCAACACGTATTGGAATTTGACCTGAGGGGTACGCCATGAAGGAACCATCGGTGTTGATCGTCGAGGACGACGAGGTCGCTGCGGAGATCCTTCAGCAATTCGTGCATCATCATCGTCCGCAGGCGCGCGTGGAGTGGTGCTGGAACGGATACGAAGCCCTCGTCCGGGTGCAGGATTTCCAGCCCGATCTGATTCTGCTTGATTACATGATGCCCAAACTCGACGGTCGCGAGTTCATCTCGACCCTCAGGACGCTCGACACCTGCCGGGGTTGCCACATCGCCGTGATCTCGGCGTACGTCGATCGGATCAACGAGAAGGGATTTCTCGATCTTGGCGCGCAGGAAGTGCTGTCGAAACCGGTTAACTCGTCGCAGATCGCGGCGTTGCTCGACCGCGTCGCCGCCGAACGCAAGCCGACCTGACGTTCAGTTTTCCGCGCCGCCGTTGTTCGGCGAATCCAGGTCGATCTCGAAGGCGAATCGGCTGCCGCGGCCCTCTTCGCTTCGGGCGGTGATCGCCCCGCCCATGAGTTCCACGAACTCCCGCGTGATCGCGAGTCCGAGCCCGGTGCCCTGGTACGCGCGCGTGGTGGAGTCGTCGGCCTGGTAGAACGCGTCGAAGATGTGCGGCAGGTGTTCCGCGGCGATGCCGATTCCCGTGTCGACGATCTCGAAACGCATGCGCTCTTCGCCGGACTCCGCGCGGCTCACGGCAAGGGTCACGCCGCCCGTTCCCGTGAATTTGATGGCGTTGCCGATCAGGTTGTTCAAAACCAGCTCCAGCATCACGGGATCGCCTTCGACATCTTCCGGAACGCCCGGCCCGAAGTCGAGGCTGAACCCCAACGACTTGGCCGACGCCTGCGGTTCGTACCTCGCGAAGATATCCTCGACGAGACCGCGCAGGGGAAACCGCGTCGGCTCGGGCGTGTACTTCCCGGCTTCGATTTTCGAGAGTTTCAGCAGATTGTTCACGATCAACAGGAGTGACTGAGCGGCCCGGCGGATGAGCGTCGTGTAGTGACTCCGCTTCTCGACGTTCATCCCGGGTTCGAGTTCCAACACCTCGACCAGGCCGATTACGGCGTTGAGCGGCGTGCGCAGTTCGTGACTCATGTTCGCGAGGAATCGGCCCTTGAGCAGGTCGGCTTCGCGCGCCTTTGCGAACGCGCTTCGCAGATCTTCGAGCGTCGCTCTTCGCTCGGTGTCGTCCTGGGCGATGACGATTCTCGCGACGGGTTCTCCGTCCGCCCCGAGGACGTTGGAGATCGTGGTGAGCGACGGAAATGCGCCGTCACCCTCCCGGACGCGACCGAGTTCCCCGGTATGGGCTCCCGTGTCGTTCACCACGTGGAGGAACGGTAGGACTTCGTCGTTCCATTGATCGGTCGTGTGCAGGCGACGGATATTCACGTCGGCCAGTGCTCCCGGTTCGAATCCGTGCATCCGGTCCCACGCGGGATTCGAGAACGAGATCCGTCCGTCGAGCCCGACGACGGCGATGCCGTGCAACGACTGCTCGACCGCGCGCTGAAAGGTCCGCAGGTCGGCTTCGCGCGATTTGGTTTCGCGGATATCCGTCAGCAGAATGACCACGCCCGTCACCGTATCGTTGTTCTTCATCGGCGCCATGCGCGCCAGGTACCAGCCCCCGGTTCCGTCCCGCATGATAGCGCGCAGTTCGAGTTCGCGCGCGACGCCGTTCTCAAACGTTTCGCGGAACGCGGCGATCGCGGCCGGCCGGTCCGCCTCATCGATATATCGTTCGATCGACTGCCCGAGAACATCGGTCGTGCTCGCGAGTTCGCCCGCGTTGACGAACTGGAGACGCATTTCGCCGTCCGCGATGACGACATGATCGGGAGAATTTTCGACGAGCGAACGGAACCGGGTTTCGCTCTCCGCTTGCGCGATGCGGGCGTTTCGTTCGGCCGTCACGTCCGTGGAGATGATCATGACGCGCGCCTGTCCGTCCTGCGAGAACGGGATGAAGCGGCTGAGCCACGACTGTTCGACATCGCCGATTCGAGTTTCGATTTCGAAGTGCGCGGCGACGCCGGATTTCGCGCTCGCCAGGGCGGCATCGAGAATGGGCCGATCCCCCGGGCGGGTGAAAACGCCGACGGGCTTTCCCAAAACGTCCTCGATTTTCGCGTCGGGCGCCGCAACGCGGTTGAGGTAGATGTACCGGTCGTTCTCGTCGAGGACGCCGATGAAATCGGGAAGATTTTCGATGAGGGCGCGCAGAAACGATTCGGACCGAGCGATGCGGGAGAGCGATTCCCTCGAATCGGTGATGTTGCGGGCGGAAGCCAGGACGGTCTGGACGCGCCCGGCGGAGTCGATCTCGGGCATCAACAGCCAGTCGATCCAGATCCCCGACGGGAGCCGGAATTCGACGCGCTGCGTGTCGCCTTTTCGGAACGTTGCGCGAATCGCATCTTCCCAGACGTTCACGAGGTCGGCGGGAAATCCCAGATCCGAGTGCGTCCTCCCAATGAAAAGTCCCGGCGCGATTCCCGTTTGCTCCTCGACGACGGAGTTCACGTAGAGGTGTCGGCATTCCCGGTCGAAACGCATGATCGTGTCGCGGGAATTTTCCGCGAGCGTGCGAAAACGTTCCTCGGACGCGCGCAGGGCGTCCTCGGCTTTTTTCACCGCGGAAACATCCCGCGAGATGGAAATCGTCCCGACCATTTTTCCATGGCTGTCGTGCCACGGAAGCACCGTCGTGGCGAGCCAGACGGTCTCTTTTCCTCCGAATTGTCCCCGCTCGATCGCGTCGATCTTGGCGTCGCCGGTTTGCAGGATCAGTTCTTCGTTCTTCCGGATGCGCGCCGCCGTCGGGGCGGGCACGAAATCGGCGTCGGTTCGCCCGAGCGCTTCATGGCCGTCCTCGATTCCCAGCCAATGGGCCTGCGCGGAATTGACGCGCACGTATCGGCCATGCACATCCTTGAAGGAGATCGCGAACGGCGCGTTGTCGAGCAGCGCCTTCACGAGGTTCTGCTCGTGGCGAAGGTGGCGAGTCGACTCGTGATGCCGCTCGATTTCCTGGCGGAGCGTCTCGTTGGCGCCCGTCAGTTCGTCGGTCCGTCGCCGAACCTCGGCTTCAAGGTTGTCGAGCGTCTCCTGAAGACGCGCCCGCGCAAGAACCATGTCGTTCACGTCTCGGATCACGACGAACGACCAGTCCGCATGCATGAACGGTGCACGCCGTCCCGAGATTTCCACATGGAACAGCGTTCCGTCCTTCCGCTTCGCGCGCGTAATGCAAGGGCGGGGCGAGTCTGCCATGGCTTTCGCGCGCAGGTCTTCGTGAACGTCCGCGGGAAAATACCGTAACGGATCCGTGCCGATCGCTTCTTTGGCGGCGTAGCCGAACATCGCGCACAGGGCGGGATTCACTTCGAGGATGCGACCGTCCTTGAAGATGCACATGCCCTCGAACAGAGCGCTCGTCACGCCGCGATACCGCGCGGCCCACAGATCGCAGGCGCGGCGCAGTTCCTCGAGCGGCTCTTCATTGTCCAGCAGCCAGAATTCGGATTCTGGCGGCACCTGGGGCAGGAGGATCGGACGGGCGACGACGGTGACGTGCGATCCATGGTCCCGCGCAAGCCTCCGCCGGGTCGAAGAATCGGCCTGCTCCGCCGGCGAGGATTCCGCGCCATCGAAACGCAGCAACTCCGCCTTGGGTGTGCCGACCAGCGCGTTGCCCGAAAGCGCTCCAAGCATTCGTGCGGCGGCCGAGTTCGCGCGGACACACGTCCCCGATCGAATTTCGAGCACGCCCTCGTCCAGCGCCTCGACGAGGGACCACAGGGTCTGCGAGTCGAAGCTCTGCGCCTTGATCCGCTCGTCGCGCTGTTCCAGCCGCTGCTCGAGTTCTCGGATACGCCCGCGAAGTTCCTCGAATTTCGCGAAGACTGTTTGATCCGCGTCTGGATCTGAATTCATTCCATCTCCACGTCATACGCGACCGGTTGCATGTCGCGGGCGCTTCAACTCATCGCCTCGTGGGCCGCATCAAGAAACTGACACGCCACGCTCAAACGCAATCAAGGTCATTGATAATGGGTGAGCCTGATCGATGCAACGCCATCGATGAGGTGGGACAAACCGGGAGGAACCCGGGAGCGAGCCGGCGGACACGTCGGTCGCGACAACCGGTGAGAAATCGGGCGACTAGCGCGCCTTGGGCCATGTGAGGCAGATGAATTCGGTGTCCTCGACGAATTTCATCTCGCTGTCTTCCGAGGCGTCGAAGCGAAGGGCGTTGCCGGCCGGCAATTCGTGGTCCTGGCCGAGCACCCGCGCGCGCAGTCGACCGTTCAAAACCCAGGCGATTTGAGAGGTCCCGACCGGCGGCGCGAAATTGAGCCCTTCGCCCGGCGCTCGGCGAAAAAGCCGCAGTTCGAGGTCGGGCCATCCGACGAATCGCGAACTGCCGTCGGTGAAGTCCTCGGGCGACTCGGTCACCTGGTGCGTCCTCGGCGTGGCGATCTCCAGCAACTGCGCGGGACGCATCCCAAAATACGTCGCGAGCGCCGAAAGCGTCGAAAGGCTGGGTTGATTCTGATTCGTTTCGATGCGGGTGAGCGTCGAGAAACTGATTCCAGTCGCATCCGAGAGCGACTCGAGGGTCACGCGACGTCGGCTGCGCAATTCACGCAGCACCGAAAAATCGTACGAGTCCGGTTTGACGCGTCGTTCCATTGCGGCTCTCCTCTTTGTCCCTCTGTATCCTACTTTTGAACCGTTGTTTATGATGAAAGCCATCGATGTGCGGTTAAGAATTCGTTAGCGAAAATAATCAGTTATAGATTTATTTGAGGGTTAGCTCACGAAAATTGGCCCAGTCAATTTGGGAGGATTTCGAATCGCCGATTCAGCATGGACCGGATCACCCTAGCAACCGCTCTCTCGCAGGAAGGCCGCGAGATCGAGATAGAAGTCCATGTAGGGGAAATCGATGAACCCAAGCGGATGTCCGACGATGCCGAAATGATCGGTCGGCAGCGCGCCGAGGTTCTCCCCGTACGTGGCGGAATCGCAGCCGATAATGCCGTCGTTGCAGCCTTCCATCGACGCGATGATCGCGTGCGTGATTTCGAGCGGCGCGAAAATCTCCTCGCCGTTTCCGTGGAACGAAAAATACTTCACGCGCTCGTCGTCGGGATTCGCGGGATTGAAGACGTCGCGCACGTAGGGGCGCGTCACCTGAACCACGCCTTCCCAGTCCATGCCGAGCAGTTCGAGCACCGCGTCGGCCGCATCCTGGGCGACGTCGGGCAGGATTCCCGTCGCGAAGTCGGCGATCGACGCACCCTGATGCGGCGTCGAGAGCGTGACAAGGCATGCGACGCGGTCGCCCCAACCGAGGGTGGAGATCAGATACCGGGCGTCGAGACCGCCCTGGCTGTGCGCGATGATGTTGATTTTCCGGCCCGGATAACGCGCGTCGATCTTGTTCGCGAGTTGGTTCGCTCGCGTTTCCATGGTGTTGATCGAGCTGACCCACGGCTCGAAGACGTCGTAGCCGAATGCCGCGTAGGTGTCCGCAACGAGATAGAAGTTCGACAGGGGTCCCAGGTATCCCCAGCCCATGAATCCGTGCGCGATGACAAGGGGGTACTTCGTCGGTCCCAACGCTTCCTCGGGCGGCGGAAGAGGCGCCCAGGTGTCGTCGTCGTCCCCAAGTTCGCCCGCGTCATCGTCATCGAGTTTGTCGTCGTCGTCATCGTCGTCACCGCTCACGCACGCGACGGCGAAAGCGCACGTCAGGACGACAATCGTCGCGAGGATCACAGATATCACCTTGGGGATCATCGTGGGCTCCATTGGGAACTCGGTCATTCATGACGGGACCAACGCACGGCGACATCGAACCGCATTGCATCGGAAACGCTCCGTTAATTCCCTCGAATCGGAACGTCGAATGCGTTCAGTATCGATACGCCACGGCTTTCGTCCGGTCAATCCGGTGATGGTCGAAGAGCGCGATGGCACGATCGTGTCGCTTGGTCGCACGTGCCCGCACGACAGGGTCGACCGGCTTGAGGGGGACAGCCATGCCGCTGATTCCCCCGACGTCGCTATCGCTTCGCTCATGGCCGTTCAAACCGGCTTGTCGCGGAACCGACGTTTGACTTAAGATCCCCCAACGAATGAAGGGGATCGGTCAAATGCGCGGGCGTGACGTGTCCTGGTTGTCGATGTTGTTGCTGTTGGCGGCGTCGTCGCTGTTGGCGGCGTTTACGGCCTGCACCGTGGACGCTGAATCGGACGACGAGGAGAACGATTGCGACGGAAACCGTGCGCCGCAGATCGCGGGTCCTTACCTGGTAACGGGCGGCGAGTTGGTCGACGAGGACACGGAGTTCTCGGTGAACGAGAAGATCGGCATCGCACTCGATTTTCAGGACAAGGACTGCAATCTCGGCAACGGGCAGATCTGGGCGTCCGTGGACGGCGAAGAGTACCGTCCGATGGTTCTCATTCGCGACAACATCGGGTGCTCCGGTTTCTTCCCCGATACGGTGCTCGGCTTCGACATCCGGCTCCAGTCCGGCACGCACGAAGTCCGCATGGCGCTGACCGACGCGTGCGGCCCGGGGTCCGAGGAGGACGTTTCGACGACGATCGACGTTGCGAACGACTGAGTCAGGCGCTCACTCGAACATCGACCTGCGGCTGTTGATGTTGAGCAGCAGCGTCACGGCGACAAGCATCGTGAAGATCGCCGTTCGCCCGTAGGAAAAAAACGGCAGCACGACGCCCACGACAGGCATGATCCCCAGCGCCATCCCCACGTTGATGAACACGTGCCAGAACAGGATCGAGACCATCCCGAAGGCGAGGATCGATCCGAAATTGTCCTTCGATCTCGCCGCGACGGAAACGCCCCACACGATCAGGGCGAAAAACAGGATCAGCACGAATGCCGCGCCCAGAAAACCCCATTCTTCCGAGAGCACGCTGAAGATGAAATCGGTGTGCTGTTCGGGAAGGAACTGAAGCCGGGTCTGCGTGCCGTGCAGGTAGCCTTTGCCGATGAACCGCCCGCTGCCGATGGCGATGAGCGACTGGCGGATATGGTAACCGCTGCCCAGCGGGTCACTTTCCGGATCGAGCAGGGTGAGCACGCGCAGGCGCTGGTAGTCCTTCAGTCCGAAAAACCACATGAGCGGCGCGGCGGCGATCGCGGAAAATCCGAGGCCGACCAGGGTCCGCGTGCGCAATCCCACGAAGACGCAAACGCTGGCGAAGATGAGCACGTGCAACATGGCGGTTCCCAGATCGGGCTGCATCAACATCAGGATCGTGGGCGCCGCGAGAAGGCCGAAGGGAATCGCCAGATCGCCGAGCCGATAGCCTTCGGTCTTCGGGTATTGCGAGAAGTACCTCGCCAGGCACAGCGCGAAGGCGATCTTCGATAACTCGGACGGTTGAAACGAGAAGAATCCGAGCTCGATCCAGCGCGACGAACCCTTCGCCGTTTTTCCGACGAGGAGCACGAGAATCAGAAGCACGACGGCGGCACCGTAAAGCCAGTACGCGGCCGCGTCATAGAAGTGGTAGTTGATCGCGAAGACGACGATCATCGCGAGACAACAAATCACGTACCACTGGACCTGCGTGGTGAAGAGCCCCGATTTCGCCGGCGAGCTCTCGACGGAGGAATAGAGGTTGAGCAGCCCGAGGCCGATGATGAGCAGAATGACGAAGGCCATCGCAAAATCCAGGCGCGCGCCGACGCTGCGGTTCACGCGGCTCTGGAAGGGCTGATTGAAGAAGTGCGTGCCCTTGGGTTTACGCAGCAGCGGCGCCATTCGTCATTCCGTGTCAGTCCGTGATCGATCCGTCGCCGGCCGCCGGTCCGGGTTCCTCCGCGACCGGCTCGAAGACGACCGCGTCTTCGTCGCCGATCTCCACGGCCTGGACGGATTCGGGTTCGGGCCGACCTTCGCGTTTTCGCTTGAGTTGAAAATAGGAGCCGAGCACCTGATTGGCAATCGGCGCGGCCATCACGCCGCCGTGGCCCGAGTGCTCGATGAGCACGGCCACGACGATCTCCGGATCTTCCGCGGGGGCGTAGCACGTGAACCACGCGTGGTCGCGGTGCTCGTAGGCGAGGGTGCTGACATGCTTGCGGACAGCGCCGATCGCGCGAACCTGACTCGTACCGGTCTTGCCCGCGACGGTCACCGAGGCCATGCGCGCGCGCCCGCCGGTGCCGCCGGGATCGTTGACGACCCCGATCAGTCCGCTGTGAACGAGGCGCAGGTTCCGTTTGGAGACGTTGAGTTGGCGAATGACCTCGGGCTCGTAGCTCTTGATGATCTCTCCGTTGACGTCCTCGACGTGGTCGAGCAGTTGCGGCCGGTAGAGCGTGCCTCCGTTGGCGAAGACCGAGTACACGACGGCCATCTGCAACGGCGTCGCGAGCATCGAACCTTGGCCGATCGCCGCGGACAGCGTGTCGCCCGGCATCCAGCCCTGTTTGTAGGTCTCTTCTTTCCATTTTTTGTCGGGGACTAGACCGCCTTTCTCCCCGACGATGTCGAGCCCGGTCCGCGCTCCGAGTCCGAGCGCACGGGAATACTCGGCGATCACGTCGATCCCCATCTGAAAACCGACCTTGTAGAAATACACGTCGCACGAATGCACGATCGCACGATGCAAATCGACCGCGCCGTGGCCTTTCTCGTTGTGGCAGCGGAAGTCGCGACCGCCGAACTTCCACTTGCCCAGGCAAGTCACCTGCGACGACGCGGTCATTGCGCCGCTCTCCAACGCGGCGAGCGCGGTGACGACCTTGAAGGTAGAGCCCGGTGGATACATGCCCGCCGCGAACTTGTTTTGCAGCGGATGCTTCGGATCATTCACGAGCTTGTCCCACACATCGTGCGGGATCGGTCGCGAGAAGATCGATGGCCCGAAGCTCGGATTCGAGAGCGCGACGATGACGCGGCCATCGCGGGGATCGAGAGCCACGACCGCCCCCGCCGAAGTCCCAAGCGCACGCTGCGCCGATTTCATCAGGTCCAGATCGACGTTGAGCACCAGATTGCGCCCGGCGATGCCCTTCTCCACGGCGAGCTCCTGAATCGGGATGCCGCGCGCGTTGACCTCGACGCGCTTCCATCCGAAGACGCCCGCCAGGTATTCCTCGTAAGCTTCCTCGAGACCGGTTTTTCCGACCAGATCGCCCGGTCGATATCCCTCGTATTTCGGCAACTCGAGACGCGGTTTGTCGATCTCCGCCGTGTAACCCAGCAGATGCGCGCCCATCGTGCCGTGCGGGTATTCGCGGATGCTCTCGACCTCGACCTCGAGCGGAAAATTTCGTCCGAAGGTCATACTGCGCGTCTTGATGATCGCGACTTCGTCCCGGGTGATGTCGGTTTTGATTTTGACCGGCTGGTTGTCGCGCGACGCTTCGTACCGCCGCTTCGCCGTCTCGAACTCGATGTCGTATTCCTTGCACGCGGTTTCCAAGAACGGGAGGCGCTCCTCCTTAGGCAAGGATGCGTAATGAAAGAACAGATTGTAGCTGGGGCGATTTTGCGCCAGCACTTCTTTGTTTCGATCCAGAATGATCCCTCGCGCGGCGGGGATGCGATGATCGCGGATCCGGTGGCGGTCGGACTGGTCGGCGAGCTCCGTTCCCTGAATGACCTGAAGATACCAGAGTTTGGAGAGCAAAATGAGGAACGCGATGATGATCGCCACGTAGTACGGAGTGGGGTTGCGTTCCTGGTCCTCGGCGAATCCGCCCTGTTCCCCCGACGGTTTACCGATAATCATGCAGGTATCCGCCGTCGCGCGAGCCCGTGTCGGTCGCCTCGTGGATTCGGAAGAGAATGGGAAAGAAAACGATCGCCGCGCCGAGATTGATCGCCGTCTGGAGCGGCAACGTGGCGAACAGGGCCGACGCCATGTGCGCACCGCGCCCGAAAAACGTCAGCAGGAACCAGCGGACGGTCGGCCACAACACGCTGGCGATCACGGTGACCAGAAACAGCGACGACAGGCTCCGCATGTAGAGGAACCGACTGAGCGCAATGACCGCAACGCACACCATCGTGAAGGCGATCGCTCCGAAACCCGGAACCGTGGAGACGAGCGCGTCGGTCAGATACCCAAACCCGAAGGCGAGCGCGAGATGTCGGACCGGCGTCTCGCCGAGGCCCAGAAACGCCACGAACAGAAGCGTGAACTGCGGCCCGCAACCGTGGATCGGGACGTGGATCACGGCGAAGTTTTCGAGGACCAGACCGACGAGGCCGGCGACGAAATAGAGAAACCAGCGCATGGGTCAGTTTCCCGTATCGAGCGGCGAGGCGATCGCGGGCGGGGGCGCGGCGCCCGGCAACAGGATGACTTCCTCGAGATTTTCGAAGACGACCGAGGGCGTGATCTCCACGACGAGGAACATGTCCGAGGCTTCGCGGTCGACGATCGACACCCGACCGATGGGGTGTCCCGCGGTGAAGATGCCGCCAATCCCGGAAGTCACGATCAGGTCGCCGTTTTCGATGTCCTCGGTGCGCGCGAGGAAATCGAACGTGCACATGTTCTGGCTGCGTCCCTTGACGATGCCGGCCGCGCGTGTGCGTTGCACGACCGCGTCGACGACGGATGCCGCGTCGGTGATGAGCAGGATCTTCGCGGCGTTTCCGGCGACGGCATGCACGTGCCCGACCAGCCCGCCGGGCGCAAGCGCGATCATGTTGCGGTTCACGCCGTCGTCCGTGCCCTTGTCGATGACCATCGTGCGGAACTCCGGCGACGTCGAGCGCGCGATGATGCGCGCATAGACGGGCGCCGCCTTCGTCGGGGTTCTGAACTTCAACAGTTCGTGAAGGCGATCATTTTCCGCCTGAATCGACGAGAGCTGCGCCACCTGTGCGAGCAGGGCGTCGTTGTCGCGGCGCAGGATATCGTTTTCGGCACGCAGCCCCACGAGCGCGAAGTAGCGATGAAAAATCGAAGAGGTTTTCGTGAACGGCCAGGAAACGACGCGGTGGATGGGAGAGTAGATCGCCAAAACCACGCGGCCGACGGGGCCGGTTTCCTCGCCGCGGTTGAGCGCGGACGAAGCGATGTGAAGACCCAGCAAAATGAGGGCGATGAGGGCCAGCAGGACCCGGTATTGCCGAAAAAAATCTCTCATCGCGCCGCGTTGCCGCCGGACCCGAAACGAAACCCCGACTTACCCGCACCGGCCCCTCGCCACGGTGCGGCCCCCCCTATCCGACTCAGGCCTGGATCGCCACCTGGCGCAGGAGATCCAGCTCGTCCAGCATCTTGCCGGTGCCCAGCACGACCGCCGACAACGGATCGTCGCAGATCGTGATGGGCAACCCGGTCTCTTCGCGCAGCAACACGTCGACATGGCGCAGCAGCGCGCCGCCGCCGGCCAGAACGATCCCCTTGTCCACGATATCGCTCGCGAGTTCCGGCGGCGTGCGTTCAAGCGCCAGACGCACCGCCTGTACGATCGCGTTGATCGGCTCGATCATCGAATCGCGAATCTCATCCGAATTGATCTCGATGGTCTTGGGAACGCCCGCGACCAGGTCGCGTCCCTTGACCTCCATCGTCATCAGCTCGTCCGTGTGATACGCGGTGCCGATCGTCATCTTGATGCGCTCGGCCGTCGATTCGCCGATGAACAGGTTGTACTTGCGTTTGAGGAACTGGATGATCGCCTCGTCCATCTTGTCGCCGGCGATGCGGACCGACTGCGATAGGACGATGCCCGCCAGCGAAATGACCGCGACCTCGGTCGTGCCGCCGCCGATATCGACGATCATGTTTCCCGACGGTTCGGTGATCGGCAGGCCCGCGCCGATCGCGGCCGCCATCGGCTCCTCGACCAGATAGACCTCGCGGGCGCCCGCGCTCATCGCGCTTTCCTTGACCGCGCGTTTTTCGACCTCGGTGATGCCGAAGGGGACCGAGATGATGATCCGGGGGCGCACGAGCGTCTTACGGTTGTGCGCTTTGCGGATGAAGTAGCGGAGCATCTCGCGGGTGACTTCGAAGTCGGCGATGACGCCTTCGCGCATCGGGCGGATGGCGTAGATGTGGCCCGGCGTTCGGCCGACCATCATCTTCGCCTCCTTGCCGACGGCGAGGACGCGCTTCATGCCCCGGTAGTCCTTCTGGACGGCGACGACCGAAGGCTCTGAGAAGGCGATTCCCCGGCCTTTCATATAGACCAGTGTGTTCGCCGTTCCCAAATCGATCGCCATGTCCTGCGAGAACATGCCGGCGAGGTAGTCAAAAAACATGGCTGTCTCGTAAATCCTCGAAAAGCTCACTGTTTATACCGAACGAATCCGGTGGGGGCAAGGCCACGGCGGCGCGCGCGGCGGATCGCCTTCCGACAAAAAAACCCTTGAAATTCGCAATTTTACGCGGGATTGGTGCGAGGCGCGGAATCTCCGGCTCAACGTGGGACTGGGGAAATTTCGGATTGTGGAATGGATGGAGGTTTCTCAATTCGGCCGCGTCCCGATGTCTGACTTTCGGTCAGTGCGTCTTGACGAAAAAAACGGTCGGTTCACTATATGGCGGAGTCGAGACACCAGGGAGACGACATGGTCACGCTTCTGTTTGGCCCGAGTGCGGGTCTTCGCGCCGAGTGGTTTTTGACGCAGAGCGTCGGGGATTTTCTGACATCAAACTGGGCCAAGCTCGTGACCGCGGCGACCGAACGCAACGCGATGGAGTTTTTGCTCAACCCCTACATCATTGCGGTCAGCGTCCTGTTCGTGATCGCGGCGTTCGCCCGAAAGAACAGCAAGCCCCTGATCGTCCCCATCGCCGCGTGGGGCTACGGACTCGCTTACCACTACAGCCTCGGCTCGACCAACGTGGACGTGACCAACTACATGGAGCAGGGGACGACCAAGCTGGTGCCGTTGCTCACCTTCATTGTCGGCTTCTTCGTCGTGACCGCGATCATCTTGTATCTTTGGATCCAGGATAATAATTAGGCGGCGCGCCGGAGTGCTCGGTCGGACGAACCGCCTCGCGAGCCGGCCAAGACGGAAAACGCCATGACGACGGAACTGACGGACGCGCCCGCGCGGCGGCGCACCATGCGCATGGTTGCGCTGGGCTGCGCCAAGAATCTCGTGGATTCGGAGCGCGTTGCCGGCAATTTCGCGCGCTCGGGGTATCGCCTCATCGAGACCGGTCCCGCCGACGTGGTCGTCGTGACGACCTGCGGATTCATCGCGGCGTCGGCGCAGGAATCGGTGGACACGCTGCTCGAGGAAATCGAGTTCAAGAAACGCGGTGACACCACGCTCCTTGTCGCCGCGGGATGCCTGCCCGATCGCTACCGCACCGAACTCGTTGACGAACTCACCGATCTGGATCTCGTGATCGGCGTCCGCGAGATGACCAAGCTGGCGGAGCTCGCCGACCAGTGGTTTCTCGAGCGGCATCGGCTCTGGGAGTTTTCGAGCCGCGGT
Organism: Deltaproteobacteria bacterium; assembly: GCA_020845895.1. Lineage (NCBI taxonomy): Bacteria > Pseudomonadati > Myxococcota > Myxococcia > Deltaproteobacteria bacterium. The sequence goes on from JADLEX010000117.1 coordinate 38,210, forward strand.
CTCAACGACCCGGTCGAGGGTGAGCGGCTTTTGTCAGGCCCGTTTTGGGCGACCTATCTGAAGATCTCCGATGGCTGCAACCAGGGCTGCACGTTTTGCACGATTCCACGCATCCGCGGCGCGCAGCGGTCGATTCCCATTCCCGAACTCGTCGCCGAGGCTCGATCGCTCGCCGATCAGGGCGTCGTCGAACTCTCGCTCGTCGCGCAGGATCTCACCTCGTACGGCATCGATCTCGACGGACGCCGTCAGCTCGTGGCGCTTCTCGACGAGTTGGCAATGGTCGAGGGGTTGCGCTGGGTGCGTCTCATGTATGCGCATCCGGCGGAGTTCGGCGATGAGGTGATCGATGCCATCGCGTCGAACCCCGTCGTCGTGCCGTACCTCGACGTACCGTTCCAGCACATCGCCGATCCGATGCTGGCGTCGATGAACCGGCACATGGATCGCGCCGGGCATGAACGCCTTCTCGCACGTCTGCGCGAACGCGTCCCCGGCATCGCGATTCGCACCACGCTCGTCGTCGGCGCACCCGGCGAATCCGAAGCCGACTTCGAGGATCTGCTCGCATTCGTCGAAAGGGCGCGTTTCGATCACCTCGGCGCGTTCGCCTACAGCCGCGAAGAGCACACGCCCGCCTACCGCATGACGCCGCAGATCGATCCCGACATCGCGAAGGAGCGACTCGACCGGTTGATGCGTCTGCAACAACGCGTCTCGGCCGAAAAACTGGCCGAGCGAGTGGGGCAGGAGGTCGAGATCCTCGTTGAGGAAGAACTCGCGGCTGAGCGCGGCGATCGATATCGCTATGCCGGGCGCTGCGTCTTTCAGGCGCCGGATATCGACGGCATCACGTTCCTCGCCGCGCCGCGAGGCGTGATGCTCGAACCGGGCGACATCGTTCGCGGACGGATCGACGACTCCAGCGAATACGACCTCTTCGCCACGGTCACCTCGAGCGCGGATTGAAAGCCCCGCATTGCGCCGTGGGTGCGCGCGCGATATAACTCGGGCGCGTTCTCGCGGCGAATTTCATCGAATTTTCCGGGACCACGACAGGGCTTCCGGCGCGGTGTCATGATCAGGCGCGTTTCCTTATTCACGTTTTTCGGATTTCTGGTCTACGCGCTGGCGCGATCAACGTCTGCCGTCGCAAGTCCTCTCGATTCCTACGGATTCGGCGCTCGCGCCCGGGGCATGGGCGGCGCCTACACTGCGGTGGCCGACGACGTTTCGGCGCTCTACTATAATCCCGCCGCGCTCTCGCAACGCCACGAGAACCTCATGCAGGTCGGTCTCTTCGTGGCGAAACCGCATGCCGACCTGCAACTCGATCCCGCCCCCGGCATCTCGCGGCGAAAGCGCGACTCGCTCGAAAATCTGGAGAGAAAAAAGACCGACCTGCCCGACGTGCAGGGCACGGAGTTCGGCGTCGTGCTCTCCCCGCACGAGCGCTTCAAGGCGGCGATGGGGTTCTACGCCCCGCAGCAATCCGCCGTGACGCTGCGTCCCCTGAGCACGCACGAACCCAACTTCATCCGCTACGATCACTATCCCGAGCGCGGGACGGCGTTTCTCGGTGCGTCGGTGACGATCGTCCCCGGACTGGCGATCGGATTCGGCACGACGGTGTTCATCAAGGTGGATGGCGATCTCTACATTCCCCTCGAAGTGCGGGATCAAAAAGATCAGACCACCTCTTCATCGGAACTTGAAAACAACAGCGAACTCACCATCGAGTTTCCGTGGACCACGCAGCCGTTCGCGGGAGTGTTCTATCAGCCGAATCCGCGCTGGCGATTCGGCGCGAGTTACCGCGCCCAGTTCGAGTGGGACGTGAAAGTGGACGCCGCGGCCGACGTGATCCTGCGCGACTACGAGGTCGATCTTTCGCAACTGCAGCTCGCGAGTGCGGACAATCCCATCAAGACCGTCGTTCAGATCCACATCCCCGCCTTGGGGGACGATCCGCTTGAAATTCCGCTCGAGATCGCGTCGATCGAAGGGTCGGTGATCGCGAGCGCGCAGGCGTCGCTGCAGGGGACGCTCGCCATGGTGGACTTCTGGGCGCCGCAGCAGACCACGGTGGGCGGGGCTTACGACCCGACGGACCAGTGGACGGTGTCGCTCGACGCCACGTGGGCCGACTGGTCCGAAATGGAAAGCCCCGAGATGGAGATTCTGATCGACGACCTGAACGTCAACATCCAGACGCTTCCGGCGAACGTGCGCGCGCGCATCCAGAATCTCACGATCCCGGTTCTCGGCACGGTCGGACCGGTGCCGCCGGTCTCGATCGCGATTCCCGGAATGGACGCCTCGCTTTCAATTCCCGTGAAGTTTCGCGCGCCGCTGCGTCCACCGGTCCACGACGTGATCCATCCGAAACTCGGCGCGGAATATCGCTTTTTGCCCATGCGCGGGCCGTGGTGGACGGGCACGCTCGACCTGAAGATCCGGGGCGGCTATGCGTATGAGCCGAGCCCGTTCGAGATGAGCCGGGGATATGTGAACCTCGTCGATCCGGACCGTCACACCGCGTCGCTCGGACTCGGCGCATCGTTCAACGAGCGTTTTCACCTTGACACCTTCTTTCAATACCGATACCTCGAACCCGTGCGCTGGTCGAAGGATCTAATCGATGCCGACATGCCCTTCGAGCGCGTACGCGCGGCGGGCTATGTGACGGCCGGCGGACTTCAGGCGGGCGTCTCGTGGTGACGACGCCGTGGGATTCGCGGAGGACGATATGGATTTCCGGGGCGCGTTGAATTCGGTCAAGGAACTTCGCGGGAAGAAACCCGCCGTTGTCGCGATGACGCTGCTCGCGTCGCCGACCGGCATGAAGATCGTTCAGGGGGCGATGAAGACGAAGGCGAAGGTCGATCGCAACCTTCGCGAGGTCTGGGACTTTCTCGGCGTGCCGTCGTTCTCCGATCACGACAAGGTCGAGCGAACGATCGGAAAGGTGCAGGGCCGTTTTCGCGACGTCGAGGCCGATCTCGATCGCGTCTCGTGGCTCGTGGACGAACTCGAATCCGCCGTCGAGTCCGCCTCGGTACGACCGACCATGCCCGCGTCGAAGCCCGTGTTAACGACCAAGGAAACGCACCGCGATCCGGCGTCGCTCACGCGCGGGATCGATCTTCTCAAACCGAAGCCCGCGCGCAGGAGCGCACCAAAACCCGTCGCCCCGGTGACGCCGCCGACGAAGTCCGCGACGCCGACCAAGCCGCTCCTCACGGAAAAGCCGAAATCGGGATCGGCGGCTTCGATGCTGGATCTGCGTTTGAAGAAGGCGTGACGGCGCGGAGCCGATTCGCCCCGCGCCGATCCCGGATACTCAGAGATCCGCCGTCAGCCGCATCCGTTTCGCCGCCTGCACGTCGTTGAGTCGCGTGACCGGTGCGTGATGCGGCGCTTCGTGGATCATGTCCGGATTCGTCTCGGCGTCTCGGCGGATTTCCTTCATCGCCTCGATGAACCGGTCGCAGTTTTCGAGACTCTCCGTCTCGGTGGGCTCGATCATGATCGAGCCCTTGACGATCAGCGGGAAATACACCGTCGGCGGGTGGAATCCGTAGTCCATCAGGCGCTTCGCGATGTCCATCGTCGTCACGCCGCCGGGCATGCCCTTGTCGGACAGCACGCACTCGTGCATGCACGGTTCGTCGTACGCGAGGTGATAGACGTCCTTCAGCGACTCCTTGATGTAGGTGGCGTTGAGCACGGCCATCGCGGAGACCTTCGCGAGCCCCTTGGCTCCCATCTCGCGGATGTACGTGTACGCGCGCACCAGCATGCCGAAGTTGCCGAAAAAGGCGTGCACCTTGCCGACGGAATCGGGCCGGTCGTAGTCCCAATCGTAGCCGTTCGCGGTTTTCACGATGGCCGGAACCGGCAGGAAGGGCGCGAGAAAATCGCGCACCGCGACGGGACCCGCGCCGGGACCGCCGCCGCCGTGAGGGGTGGTGAAGGTCTTGTGCAGGTTGATGTGCATGACGTCGGCGCCGAAATCGCCCGGGCGCGTGATGCCGAGAATCGCGTTCAGATTCGCGCCGTCGCAATACACGAGGCCGCCGCGATCGTGAACGATCTTCGCGGCTTCGGCGATGCGCGACTCGAAGAGCCCGAGCGTGTTCGGGTTCGTGATCATCAGCGCGGCCACGTCTTCGTTCATCTTCGCCGCGAGCGCGTCGAGGTCGATGCCGCCGTGCGCGTCGCTGCCGACCGTCTCGACCTCGTAATTACAGATCGTGCTCGACGCCGGGTTGGTGCCGTGCGCGGTATCTGGGATCAGCACCTTTTTGCGCGGATTCCCGTTCTTGGTGTGATATGCGCGGATCACCATCAGGCCGGTCATCTCGCCGTGCGCGCCGGCGGCAGGCTGGAGCGAAACGGCGCCCAAGCCCGAAATCTCGGCGAGCATGTTCTGAAGTTCGTGCATCAGCGCGAGCGCGCCCTGGGCCTGCGTCGGCGGTGTGTGCGGGTGCAACTTCGCGAAGCCGGAATACCGCGCGGTCGCCTCGTTGATGCGCGGGTTGTACTTCATGGTGCAACTGCCGAGCGGATACATCCCGAGATCGATGCCGAAATTGCGCTGCGACAGTCGCGTGTAGTGGCGGACGACGTCGACCTCGGACAACTCCGGCAGTTCCACGGCCGTCTCGCGCGCGAGTTCGGCGGGCAGATCGCTCGCCGAAGCGGCGCACGTGGGAATCGAGTACCCCGTGCGGCCCGGTCGCGACTTTTCGAAGAGCGTGGGTTCATGCGTGGTCGTCATGGTCAGCCCTCCCGCACGATTCGCGCGAGGCGGTCGATGTCGTCGGTGGTGTTGAGCTCGGTCACGCACACCAGCAGGTCGCGGTCGTCGAAGCCGTCGAGCCCCGCGAGCGGCAGACCCGGAATCAATCCCTGTTTCCGCGAGGCCGCGACCACGTCGGCGGCCGAACGCGGCAGACGCATGACGAATTCGTTGAAGGTCGGTGCGGCGAACCGGAGCGCCGCGCCGGCCGCGGTGAGTTTCGCCTTGGCGGTTTGGGCGAGATCGCGATTGAGTTTCGCGAGGGCGGGAAGACCGGCCTTGCCGTGGAGCGACAGGTAGATCGACGCCGCGAGCGCACACAGTGCCTGATTCGTGCAGATATTGCTGGTGGCCTTTTCGCGGCGGATGTGCTGCTCGCGCGTGGAGAGCGTGAGCACGTAGCCGCGCTCGCCGCGCGTGTCGACCGTTTCGCCCGCGAGGCGGCCGGGCATGGAGCGGACGAACTCTTTTTTCGTCGCGAACAGGCCCAGATAGGGACCGCCGAAGCTCGTGGCGAGGCCGAAGCTCGCGCCCTCGCCTGCTGCGATATCCGCGCCGCACGCACCGGGCGGACGCAGCATCGCGTACGCTAAAGGTTCCGAAAACGAAACGACAAATATCGCATCGCCGTTGACGGCGGCCCGCAGAGCGGCGAGATCCTCGATCACGCCGAAGAAGTTGGGCGATGCGACCACCACGGCGCACGCCTCGGCGACGGGCATCGACGCGAGGGCATTGCGATCAATGCGGCCGTCCGCACCAAAGGGGATCGTGACGAGTTCGAGGTCGCCGAATTGCGTGTAGGTCTCGATGACGGCGCGATACGATGGGTTGAGCGATCCCGCGACGAGCACCTTGCGGCCCTTGCGCAGACGCGCGGCCATCAGCACGGCCTCGGCCGTCGCCGATGCGCCGTCGTACATCGATGCGTTCGCGACATCGAGACCAAACAGGCGCGAGATCATCGTCTGGAACTCGAAGATCGCCTGAAGCGTCCCCTGCGCGACCTCGGCCTGATACGGGGTGTAGGCCGTGAAAAACTCGCCGCGCAGCAAAAGCTGGTTGATCGCCGCGGGCGAATGATGCCGATACGCGCCGCCGCCGAGAAACGAGGTCATCGTCGCGCCGTCGTTGAGTTCGGCGAGATTCGACAAGTGGCGTTCGAGTTCGGGTTCCGATAGCGGCGGGGGAAGATCGAGATCGCGCTGGAGCTGGAGGGCCTTGGGGATGCAGTCGAACAGGGTGGAAACGTCGGCCAGACCGATGCGCGACAACATCACCCGGATGTCGTCATCGGTGTGCGGAATGTAACGCATGGAAAAAATCCCGGGAGTGGGGGTTCAGCTCTCCTCGGACAGCAGCTTTTCGTAATCGGCGGGGGCAAGAAGCGCGGCGGTCTCGGCGGGATCGGACAGTTTTACCTGGATCATCCAGCCATCGCCGTAAGGGTCGCGGTTCACGGTTTCGGGCGTATCGACGAGGGCCTTGTTGACGGCGGCCACGACGCCCGACAGCGGCGCGAACAGGTCGCTCACCGCCTTGACGCTCTCGACCGATCCGAAGGTACCGCCCGCGGCGATCGTGCGGCCGACCTCGGGCAACTCGACGAAGACGATCTCACCCAGCGAGTCCTGCGCGTAGTGCGTGACTCCGATGCGCGCGGTGTCGCCCTCGATCCGGGCCCATTCGTGATCCTTGGTGAAGAGCAGGTCGGCAGGGACGCTCATGAAAATCTCCCGGGCAAAGCCCCCGCGACAAAGGCGGGAGCGCATTCACGAAAAATCAGGATTTCAAACGGTCACGCGTCGGCGGTGCAAGCCGCGCAGGCCCCTTGGCCGCAGGCGGGAGCGGCATCGCTCTTCGTTTCGGACGAGGACTCCGACTTGGTTGAGACGCTGTCCTTCGCGTCCGCGGTGTCCTTTGCGCCCGCGCGGGCGTAATCGGTTGTGTACCAGCCGCCGCCCTTGAGGTGGAAGCTGGATCGGCTGATCAGTTTCTTCAGCGAACCGGGGTCTTCGCACGAGGGGCACGTCGTCAGCGGGGCGTCGCTGATCCGCTGGTTCACCTCGAGGATCCGGTCGCATTTTTCGCAGTGGTATTCGTAAATCGGCATCGGTGGTCTCCGCGTTGAAACAGGTCATTCGTATGGATGAACGGGTTTCAACCGGCGCGTGGGTGTCGCCCAGCGCGGCTCGCGCACAAACATAGTCACTTCAGGGGCCAAGTCAAGCGACGTGGACCCCCTTTTGCTTCGAGAAATCAACGAATTGCGTGGCGTGAACGCAAGGGGAAAAGTTCCGTGAAATCACCAGCTTCGGGCGATCTGACCGGCCCAGTTGAGGATCAGGATCGCCGCCGCCGCGACGCGAATCCACGGGCGATCGCGAAGGTAGTCCTCGACGGGCCATCGCGGCGCGTTGGTCGCGATCAGCACGGCGAGCACGCCCAGAGTGATTACCGAGGCCGCCATCATCGCGGGACCGAGCGGATTGGCGAGGAGAGCCGGGAACCAATCGCCGTGCGCGGTGAACACGCACGCGCGCGTCATGCCGCAAGCCGGGCATGGCAGGTTCGTGAGATGGAAGAACGGGCAGGTTCGGTGTCGAAAGACGCCCTCCCACGGAATGAACAACGCGGCGAACCAACCCGCGAGGATGAGGCCGACCCACATCCCGCGCAGCGCGTTCGGGCTCACGGGCCGGGCGACGGCTCTCGCGACAGGAACGCTCAAGAAGCCGCTCCGGCGAATCCGGCGACGGCCCCCATGACGACGAACGCGATGAGCGCGGCGCTGCAACAACAGAATACGAAGGGGATCAACACGGCGGCGACGGCCTTCCAGCCGGGAATCCGGTGGACGCGGGAGAGTCCGATGGAGACGACGACCACGTTCCAGACATATCCGACGAGCGGACCGAGAAACGGCACGAGATGCGCGACCGATGTCGCGCCTCCGTATCCGACGACGCGAATCGTATCCTCCATCTTCGCGTTCGCGCCGCCGAGCATCATGAGCATCAGGTGCGTGATCGCGCCGTTGATGAAAAAGCCGATGAACGCGCCGACGGGGACGAAGAGGATGTAGAAGAAACTGTACGCGATCGAGGACGCGGTCGAAGCCCCGGCGCCGGTCGTGAACTGGGACTTGAATTCGTCCGGAATGTCGATGTTCAGGGTCGCCAGGGTGTCGATCAGATTCGTCTGGAAGAGCATGTTGCTCAGGTTCGTGACGATGCCGCCGGGCACCGCCATAATGACGCCGAAGACGATCGCGGGCCACAATGGCCCCGGCACACGAAGACGGCTGAAGAACTCGGCCGGTCGAAACACGATCTCTCGAAGCGTCGGCAGCAGCATCGGCAGGAACGTGGACGAAGTCATCTCGTCGAATTCGACGCCCGCTTCTTGGTAACACGCCGCGCAACCCGCGAGCGATGGCGAGGGATACGCCGCGCAGACCTCGCAGACCAGGCGGTGGCATGCTGCACAGGCGCGCACGGCGGGGCGTTGCCCGCAAGCTTCGCAAGCGTCCGGCATGGATTCGACACGGGCGACGACCGGGCCGACGGCTTCCACCACCGGTGCGATGACGGGCGCGACCGGGGCCCGGGGCGCGGCGGTCTCGCCTTTCGCGATCAGATCCTCGATCACGTCGTCGTTCGCCAGATGCACTCCGCTTTCCCACGGGAATTGCTCGGCCAAAACGTGAAAGACGTGGCCGCAGGCCGGGCAGGTCCGGTCTCCCGGCTTGTCGACCTCGACGCTCGAACCGCAGGCGGGGCAGGGCGAGTGCATCACGGACCCTCTAAGGCGATGGCGATTGACGCGCGGCCGTCTGCGCCTTTTGCATCAGCGACGTGGCGGCCTCAAACAGCATCTTCTTCGTATTCTCGTTGTCCGGGTAGACGGGAACGGTCGGAAAATCTCTGTCGAATCCGTCGAGTATCGAAATGGTCTGGCGGGGATTGTCGAGTCGGTCGAGATAGATGGCCGCGCGGTGCAGCCGGGCGTACGCCTGCGTCGCGGGCCGGTCTCCGCGTTCCTTGGCGACGGTTTCCATGTCCGACAGGATCAGGACGATCTTGTCGAATTGTTTCGACGTCTTCGTGTACAGATCGACGACGCGCACCACCGCGCGCGGCCCCGCCGCCTCGCCGCCGCGCGTCGTGCGGATGGGCAGATCGCCGAACCGCTCGACGATCTCGCGGTAGTCGCGCTCGGCGAGGGCGATGTCGTCCTGCGACCCGAATTCCCGAAAGTTCTTCTCGTGCAGTTTCGCCCGGATGAACCGGCCCTCGGCGAGGGCGAGCTGGCTCGTCGAGAGGCGAAGCGCCTCCTCCAGTTCGGCGAGCTTTTTCGCGAGACTCGCCGGCATCTCATCGAGGACGATTCCCAGGCGTTCCATCACCGCGGCGTCGATCGGCAGGAGGCCGGCCGCCGAGCCGACGTGGTCGCCGCGAAACTCGCCGAGCGCGAGGCGCAGGCTCATGATCGCGTCGTTGTAGAGCCCCGACACCGACTGCGCCTCGGCCATTTTGAGCAGAACAATGGCGCCGACCTGCCCGTAGTAGGTGTCCTTTTCGCTCACGAGGCCGACGTACGCGCCCGGACGTCGCGACGGAAGGCTGCGCAATTGCCCGATCGCGGCCTCCGGAGACTGAAAGTACCGCGAATACAGCATGGCCTGTTCCACGTCCGCCGTGGCGTGCATGTGGATCGGCTTGCCGCCCTCGTAACCGAACGGATGGTCCACGACCGAGTCGTGCCGATACGACTTGTAAATGAGACGCAGCGCCGCGAGCGCCGATGTGGGATCGCCGGCCTTGAGGCAGCTCAGATACGACTCCCACACCGCGAGCTTGCCCATTTGGTCCTGCGGAAATAGCGCGAAGACCGCGTGATAGAGTCCCGCGACCTCGCGCCAATCGGGCGTGGGCAGCGCGCGAAGTCGGGTGATCTCGTTCTGAAGCAGCTGCGCCTGCTGGCGGCGTTTCTGGAGCGTGACGTCGTCCGCCGACTCGGGCGTGGGTTCTTCGGAGATCTGCGCTCCGGCGCAAACCGGATACGCTCCGATGATGAGCGCGAAGAGCGCCGCGATGATCTTCGAAATCGGATTCATTGGCCGGGATGCGCCGGGTTTCGGCCGCCCGGCGGGCAGTTTTTCACGTATTCGAGCGCGCGGGCGTACTGCGCCTCGGCGATGTCGAGGTGATGCGTGGCCGATCGATAGCGCCGCGCGGCGACGTCCCTCACTGCCATCTCGTAGTGATCCGTCACGTCGGCCCATTCCACGGGGGCGCAACGGCGGAAAGACAACACGTCACCGGAGTGCGCCCACTCGCCCACGCGATGGAGCCTCGCGTCCGAATGAACGGACGCGCAGCCCGTCAAGGCGACGGAAACGACGAACGCGGCGAGGGCGCGAATCGTCAAGGCTCGTCCCCCTCCATTCGGTTTTCGACATCATCATCCCGTGGTGAGGATGGTTCGGGCGGCGGCGGACCGACGGGCTGATCGGTGCCGTATCGCTTCGCGACGAATAGAGCCGCATTCGCCTGACCCTCGGCGAACTGGGCGTAGCTTTGCGCCGCGTCGTGATCCGCCGCGCGCAGCCGCACATGCGCCTCGGCGAGCCAGTTCTCGGCGCTGCGAAACTCGCCCGGCGCGAGATAGTCGGCGTGCGCCTCACGCGCCATGGCGAGCGCCGCTTCGGCGTCGCGGATCGCCCGGTCGCTCGCGCACGCGGTCGCCAACATGCCGGCGACGATCAGGAGCACAATCGTTGCGGGAATACGACGCACGAACAGGTAATGGATTGTGGAAGTCATCTCGCCCGACAGACTGAATCGCGTCCTGTGCGAAGTCAATTCACCCGGACGCCAGTTCGGCCAACGCATCGTTCAGCTTCGCCGCCGTGCGCGGGCCGGGAGAGACGGTGCGCTCGTAGTGGTAGTTGTCGTCGTCGAAATACGGCGCGGGCATCAGGTAGCCGAGTTCGTCGTTGCACAGGCTGACGAGCATCGATCTTTCGCGGCCCGTGATTGCCTTGAGCGCGAGACCGAGTTCCGGGCAGACCTCACCCGGCGCGCCGATGAGCCGAACGTTGCCGATCTCAACCAGCCCCACGCTCGTGCGCACGCCCTGCCAGTTCCACGGGCGGTCGAACACGCCGAGCGAGCTGATAAAGCGAAGTTGCACGTTGTCGAGCGGAACCACGATCTCCTTCTCGCGCACGCGCACCGTCGGTTTCGCGACCGGCGTCGCGCCCGCCGCGCTCTTCACCGCCATTTGCGCGATCTTGCGCCCGTAGTGCGCGTAACGCTCGAGCCGCTCGTCGAGCCCGGTCTCCTCGGCGATGCCCGGCGTCACCATCGCGCCCAGTGCGCCGTTGGCGAAGATCGAGACGCCGCCGAGGTCCTTCTCGATGACCTTGTGCAGACCCACGACCCAGTCCGGCGAAACGCCCGTGTTCGCCGACCACAGATATTCCGGGTG